>CAKURL010000019.1 GCA_934675685.1 uncultured Candidatus Melainabacteria bacterium
TTAGCACAAATCGCGTTTGCTGCATCCCCAGTGCAGACAGTCCTATTGTAGCCTTTGTAATCACCGCTTGAAGAAGATAAAAAATTACCACCGCCTAGCCAACAGCAACTTTGCAAATTGCAGATAGAACCATTTGTATTAACAGGAATCTCGACAGAAGCCGGAATAGCAGTGTCGTCGCTATCGCCCATATTGTATTTTGTAACACACAAGCTTCCAATTTTCATAAAATACTGCCCTGTGCAATCAAATAATTTCTCGCACCCATTTCCAGAAATCTTATACCCAGAATTACATTTTGAGCATGCTCCTGTTGTACTGTTTATGATCGCACAATTTGCGCCATTGCTAGAATTTGCACAAGAGCTTGCAGAACCTGTGGAATATGTGCCAGAAGCGCAAGCATTTCTAACTCCGTTTTTACAATAATATCCTGCAGGGCAATTTGCACAAGTTGTGTTTCCTTGAGAAGCATTATATTTTCCATCAGGGCAAACTGCCTTGCTGTTATTCACACAATAATATCCTGCAGGACAGATGGCACAAGAGCCATTGTTCAAGTAATATCCAGAGTTACAATTAGTACACAAGCCATTTGTTTGGTTCAAGGTTACACAATTTGCGCTATGGCTGGAATTTGTGCAAGAGCTTGCAGAACCTGTGGAATATGTGCCAGAAGCGCAAGCGTATTTTGCGCCATTTTGGCAATAATAGCCGGAAGGGCAATTTAGGCAAGAGGTTTGCTTCACGGTTGTATTATATTTTCCGCCAGCGCAAACAGTTCTGTTTACCCCATCAGAACAATATGAACCGATTGGGCATTCGCTGCAGCCGTTTCCGTTTAAATAATAACCGGAGTTGCATTTATAGCATTTATTTTCTGTTTTGCTAATGTTTGCACAATTTGAGCTATAGCTAGAATTCGTGCAGCTACTTGCACCATAGGACGAATACTTTCCAAAAGCACATGCTGTTTTAAAGCCACTTTGGCAATAATACCCAGCAGGGCAAGTTTGGCAGCTTGAATTGCCTTCAGTATCCGTATATTGTCCGTTTGGGCAAGTGGTTTTGGTTAAGCCATTGCAATATGAACCTCTTGGGCATTTTTGGCAAGTATTATTTGAAAGATAATATCCGGAATTACAAGCCGTGCACCTATTTTCAGTTTTAGAATAGCTTACGCAATTTGAAACATTAGTGACAGAAGAACAACTGCTAGCGCCTGCTGCTGCATAAGTTCTATCGCCACAAGCAGATTTTGTTTGGCCGTTGCAATAGTTCCCAGCTTCGCATTTTGTGCAACTTGTTTTTGCTGAATTTAAATAATATCCGGAATTACATTTTGTGCAAATTGAAGATGAAGAGCACGTTATACAATTTGAATTAATTCTAGAGCAATTCATAGGGTTTGATGAGCCATCACAATATTTTCCAGATGGGCAAGATTGACATTTTTTGTTTGAATCAAGATAATAATGTTCTTTGCATTTTGTACAGTCTTTTGAATTACATTTAATGCAATTTGCGCTTCTTAAAGTGCAAGATTCGCATTGGCATTTGCCCACGTTTAAATAGCCGGAACAATTTTCATATTCGCAAACGATACAAGCGTTGTTAAAACAAGTGTGGCAAGTGCCGCCGTTTTTGCTGAATTTTTCGCAGTCGGATTTGATGATACTAGTCGAAGCACCGCCTGCTGTGATTGAATTTTGTTGAAGTTTTTTTGAAATCACAGGAGTGAAAGCCGCGGTGATAGTCGAGACGATGATTAAAGAAATCAGGACCTCAATCAAAGAGAAAGCTTTAAAAAACTTTTTTTTCGAGAAATCTTTTTTAAAAATTTTTAACATAAATTTAAAATTAGCCATGAGATATAGAATTTTTCCCTATTTTCTACAAACATGGTTGATATTACAACATGATATGATGATTTGTCAAATATTTTCTACACCAAATGTCCTTAAAAAATTATCAAAAAAACTTTATTCTTTTTAAAAAGGGGAGAGAAATGGAAACATTAAAAAAATGTTTTGGCTCAAGAATAAAAGAAATTAGAGAATCGAGAAACATTAGCCAAGAAGCGCTCGCAGAGCTTGTGAACATGGAATCGAGGCACATCAGCAGAATCGAAACAGGAAAAAGTTTCACGACATTAGAAAATATTGCAAAAATCGCAAGCGCGCTTAAAACGGACATTAGCGAGCTATTTTTGTTTGAACACAAAAAGGACAAAGAATTTTTAGTGAGAGAAATTAATGACTATCTAGATAGCGCCACATCAGGGCAAATCGAGCTTATTTATAAGTTGATTAAGAATATTATTATATAATAATTAGCGAGTGGAACTGTAAGTTCGACCTTAGAATGTAAATAATAATTTCGGGACGACAAGATTCGAACTTGCGACCCCCGCGTCCCGAACACGGTGCGCTACCAAACTGCGCCACGTCCCGAAAATATAACCACTTATTAAATTTTTATTACATTGCGCGTCTCGGTCCTTGCGCACCCCCATTATACTATAACTTTTTATTTTCACGAAAGATTTTTGACGAAATGGGGTCCCTGCTACCCACCCGAAAATATTTAATTGTTACCACGCGCACCTACGGCGCTTCCCACATAAAATATAAATAACAAAAAATGCTCCTTTAAAAGAGCAAATTGTTGTTTATATAAATGGTCGGGATGACAGGATTCGAACCTGCGGCCCCCTCGTCCCAAGCGAGGTGCGCTACCAAGCTGCGCTACATCCCGAAAATATATTCAATTGTAGTTGGTTGACTTGAACCTTTTGTCTCGGGCTTTGCGCACCCCCATTATCCTTTTTCTTTATTTATTCTTCGAAAACTCTTTGAATAAATGGGGTCCCTGCTACATCCCGATAAACTATTTAATTTAGAACCCTAGCAAACTTACAAAAAACTTTCGTTTTCCTCAGGCTCTTAAATATTATCAGCAACAAAAAATTTAGTCAACTATTGACTTAAAAAAAATTAAAATAGATAATTTTAATATGAAAAAGAATTATAATTTTAAAAACATTTTGATGATTAATTATGGCGGAATTGGGGACGAAATCTTGTTTTTGCCCACAATCCACTCCATAAAACAACAATATCCAAAAGCAAAAATAACTTTGGCACTCGAGCCAAGGTCTAAAGTAATCAAAAATTTAACAGAAGAAATTGATGAAATTATTCCTGTGGATATCAAAGCAAAGGGCATATTTAAATATTTGAATATGCTAAAATTTATTTTTTCTTGCTGGCTTAAAGGGTTTGATTGCGTCGTTTCGAGCGGAAAAAGCCCGCTTGTGGCTATAATTTTATTTTTAACAGGAATAAAATTCAAAGTCGGATATAATTCCAAATTTGGCTTTTTGTTGAGCGAAAAAGTAGATTTAAAAGAAAACCAATACGCAGGGGGCATGTACCACGACCTTGTTAAGCCAATAGTGGAAACAAAATATGAAAACCCTAAAATCGAGGTCAAAGATGAGGAATTTTCTCTTCCAAAAGAACTTGAAAAAAATTCTTATATAGCGCTCCACCCCGGGGTTTCTAAGATGTCTATTTCAAAAAATATTTTAAAATGCCCAAAAATCTCTTTTTGGAAAGATTTGATTTTGGGATTATTGGAAAAAGGGCAAAAAGTCTTGCTTTTGGGGACAAATGACGACAAAGATTTAATTGAAGAAATTTTAAAAATCGAAAAAATTAAAAATAATCCAAATTTCATAAATTATTTTAATAAAACAAAAAATATTAAAGAGATGGCATATTTGATGAAATTCTCAAAAGCGGTCGTGTGCGTGGATAGCGCGCCATTGCATGTTGCGGTTTCTGTGGGTGCAAATGTTTTTGCCATTTTTGGGCCGACAAACGAAGAAAAATTGGTCCCAAAAGAAGAAAACATCGAAATAATCAAAGCGGATTGTTCTTGCAGACCATGCCTTTGGCACAAAAGAAGCGAAAATTGCGAAAAATCAGACTGCTTAAATATTAATCCATGCTTAATAATCGACAAAATTAATTGATTTAAATAAATTCTTATTGTATTATTATCTTAAAATAGTATAAATATACGACTTAACAAGGTTTGAGGTATTTAATGAAAAAGATTTTTAATTTATTTGTTGTCACTTTGGCAGTTTTGCTGTTTAATTTTGCAAACGCCCTTGAAATCGTCGATGTCACCTCTGATTATTGGGCAAGCCAAGAAATCGTACATGCCCTTCAAAATGGCTATTTAGGCGTTGTCGATGGAAACAAATTCAACCCAGAAGGAACAATCACAAGAAACGAGTTTGTTACTTCTCTTTTAAAAGTTATTGGCCGCCAAGACGAAGGCTTGACTCAAAAAACAACTTATAAAGACATTAAAAAAGATACAAAAAACGCAAGAAACGTAGTTTTATCAGAACAAATCCAAATGTCATTCGGCTATCCTGATAAGACTTTTAAACCATATAGCAACATCGACCACAACGAAACAATGAGCATGATTGCAAATATCACAAATGGCGACTACGTTGCTTCTGATATTTCTTCATTTGCAGACTACGAAGCTATCCCAATTTGGGCAAGACGCGCTTATATCAAAAACGTTGCAAATGACATTTACGTAAATCACCCGGACGAAAGCAAATTCACCCCAGCAAGAGACTTAACAAGAGCAGAAGCTGCTGTTTTATTTGACAAAGTTTCAAAAAACTTAGCAAAAGTAAAATCAGACTATAAAGACCTTGCAGGATACGTTAAAAACCACGATTTCGCGGACAACACAGATAACGACGACGATTTTTATAAATCTAAATTCTTGTCTACTCAAACTTTGGACGTGGCAGACTTTGCGACAAACAACAAAGTTCAAGTTTACGATAACAAAAAAATCATCGAAGCAGGAAATATCCTAATCGGAACAAACTTAGGGCTTGTAAAAACAAGAAAAGACCTAGTTGGATATGAATATGTATTTTCTGCTCCAGAAGACCTTTACACAAAAGAAGGAACATTTGTTTTCCCAAAAGGAACAGAATTCTATGCAAGAGTCGATAAAATCGGCTACAGCGCTTGGAGATCTAAACCGGAAAGATCAAGAATTGTTTTCCATAAATATTCTCTTCCAACAGGCGAAACTTATGACATGGCAGGCGTTCCTTTCACAAAGAAAGACAAAGTTGTTTATGTAAACTCTTTGAAAAAATCCAAAAAAATGGCTTTTTATGACGGCAAAAACCAAAAATTAATCAACTATGCCCACCAAAAAGCGCCATTAATGGAATATGAAATCAAAGACCACAAAACAATCTATATCTTAATCACAGGCGACACAATCATTCCTTTAAATTCCAGCTATTTGAATTTAAGAACAGAAAAAAGCTTGCTTGAAAGACTATAAATTATAAAATTATTTATAAAGTTAAAAGCTCCCATTTTGGGAGCTTTTTTGTTGTATGGTATGGTTTAAGTTTTAGTTTGTTAGTTTGAAAATTTTGTTTTATGCTTTGTTTACTTTGTCTCTTATAACGTTTTGCAAAATGCCAACACCAGCGCCGACAACCGCACCGATTGCTGTACCAAGAAGAGGTCCGCAAGTAAAAGTTCCGACAGCGGCGCCGACTGCTGCGCCACTTGCAGCACCACTAATTGTTTGGCCAGCAACTTCTTTTGCAACATCTTTTGCTTTTGTTTCTCTGCCGTTTAATGCAGCCTTGATTTCTTCTTGAGAATAAGCGTCATTAAACAAGCCGATTATTGGAATACCGTTTGCAAGACCTGTGGCAAATGAGCCTGCTGCATCTGATTCATAATTTGAATAATTTACGCCACATTTATATAAAACCGTTGCAACTTGTCCGTCGTCAAGGCCTCCGTTATAATCTCCAACATAGCCTTTTAATTCTTCGATTGCTCTTAGAGCGTCTTCATAATCGCCATCTCTAACGTCGCTTTTAATTTCTGCGATTGTTGAAGCGTAATTTTGTTTTAAATAACGAGCTGCATAATTTACTTCGTTTACTGATGACCCAGTTGAGCCGGTTGAACCTGAACCATAAGAACCAGAATAGCTGCTCCAGTTGTAATTGTTCCCACCAAAAATAGAACCTGTAACCATAACTAACCTCCACTATAAAACTTTTTAAACTAACCTTACTCTTTTATAAAGTTTTTTTAGCTAAAATTATTGCTTTTTTATTAAAATTTTGTTTACATTTCTTAATGTTTTGTAAAAAGTTGTTAAAATTTGGAATGTTTGAAAATATGTGGTAAGATAATTAAGAAGAATTTACGCGGGCGTAGTTCAGTGGTAGAATGCTTCCTTCCCAAGGAAGAGATCGCGAGTTCGAGCCTCGTCGCCCGCTAATAAATTGGACTTGAAAAAATTTTTTGTCTAAGGTAGAATTCTTGTAAAGAGCTTGGCGCTCTGCGGACGCCCTGATTTTCTTGGCGAATATAAGAGCCATAGAAAATGGAAGTACCCTTGGGGCAGAAAAGTTACCCCGATGGGTAAGTTTCCGAGAGGGAAGGTAGCGCAGCTACCGCAAGCCCAAGACAAAACAATTTAATAATAAGTCGTCACGGGCCTGTGGCGCAGCGGTAGCGCAGGGGACTCATAATCCCTTGGTCGTGGGTTCGAATCCCTCCGGGCCCAAACTTATATCTAAACTCCCAAAAGGGAGTTTTTTAGTATTATAATTAAATAAAACACCTTAAAATACGAGAGAAAATGACAAACCACAAATGCAAAGTTCCTTTTTCGCAAGTCGAAATACACGAAGACGGAAACATATATGTTTGCTGTCCTATAAAAACAAAGCTTTCAATCGGGAACATCTACAAAGAAAGTTTCGATAAAATTTGGCATTCCAAAAAAGCAAAAAAACTAAGGCAAGAAATCCTAAGGGGCAACTATTGCTTTTGCGATTTAAAAATTTGCGACCCAAAAGACAACATAGAACAAGACAAGCTCGATTTAATAGAAAATTTTGAAACAGAATTTGAAGAAAAACCAAGCTACCCTCAATATGTGAAATTTTGTCATGATTACCATTGCAACTTAAAATGCGTGACTTGCAGAGACAAATTTCACACAAATTCAAAAGAAAAAACAAAAGAGCTTAATTCAAAAATAGAAAAAATTTATCTACCTATATTAAAAAATTGCAAAGTTGTGTCTCTAAATGGCTCAGGAGAAGCATTATCAAGCAAACATTGCAGAACATTAATCAAAACAATAGCAAAAAAATATCCAAATATAAAATTTGATCTGCACACAAACGGGCTTCTTTGCAACAAAAAAAATTTAGAAGAATTGGGTATTATTGATAAAATTGCCTCTATTGGGATTTCAATGCATGCCAAAACAAAAGAAATATATGACAAAATCATGCTCCATGGGGACTTTGAAAAAGTTTTGAAAAATCTAAATTGGCTTTCTTCTTTGAAAAAAGAAGGAAAAATAAAAAAGCTCGATTTATATTTTGTCGTTCAAAAAACAAATTATAAAGAAATGGGCGCGTTTTTGGAATTTGCAAAAAAATTAGATGCAGATGTATATTTTTGGGAATATCGAAATTGGGGCAACATTTGGGGCAGAAAAAACTACGACAAAGTTGCAGTTTTTGAAAAACATCACCTTGAATATAATAAATTTGCAAAATACCTTGCAAAAGACATTTTTAAATCCAAAAATTGTCACTTCAACAATTTTTTAAAGCAAATAAAGCCAATAAAATTCTATGAGCACATTTTTTATATCGTAAAGCACAAAATTAAAAAATAAATTGCGATTTATAATTTTATCCAGCTACACTCTTTTTACTTTCTTTAAAATAGGCAAAAAACCAAACAGATAATATTTATCGGTCATTTTATAATGCACTTTTCTTAAAATTTTTATCCCAAGAAAAAACACGTCTTCTCTATATAAATAATTTTTTCTCGTTGGAATTTTATATTTTTGACAAATTGAATTTAAATAAATATTTGCTTCATACTTATCAAACCTAGCTTTATCTGAATCATCTTTGATTAAAGAATTTGAATGTTTCCAATAGTGATAATAAACGTCAGGAGCGCACGCTAATATATCTGATTTTTCGATTATTGAAGAAGAGAATAAGACATCTTCATATAAAACTCCCTCTTTAAACGTGTTATTCAAGACAAGCTCTCTTTTATAGATTTTGTTGTTTGCATAATTATCTTCTGGAATTCCCGCCAAAAGAAGCTTTTCTTTCATGGAAGTAGTGCTTTTTTTAGCATTATATTCAATAATTATTTTTTTCATTTTTTCGTTTTCTCGAACCATGGAAGAGCAAACGATGTCTGCTCTAAATTCAAGGGCTGAATTATATAGTTTTTCAAAATAATCTAAATCCAAAAAATCGTCTGAATCTAAAAAACCGATATACTCGCCTTTTGCGACCTTTATTCCTGCATTTCGAGCGCTTGAAATGCCGCCATTTTCTTTATTTATAATTACAATTCTTTCGTCTTTTTTTGAATATCTTTCAATAATATTTTTGGAATTATCCAAAGAGCCATCGTTCACGCAAATTATCTCAATATCTTTAAAAGTCTGAAAAACAAGGCTATCGAGGCATTTTTCAAGATATTTTTCGCTATTATATATTGGAACAATTACTGAAACTTTAACATTAGACATCTTTTACCTCAAAATTTAATAAATAGTTTAAAAAACTGTTTTTGTATGGATTTCTATGCAAATTTTTGTGCGTGAGCTTGTGGATAGGAGAAATTTGTTTGATATTTTCAAATAATTCTTCATCGAAAGGCTCAAACAAAGCATGCTGAAGCATTAAAGCGTTTTCAAGATAATATTTTGGCATATTTAAAAATATCTTTTTACATTCTTTGTTTTTTAAGACCGCAAGGTTGAAAAATTTGTCAAAAAACAAATAGTCACACGCTTCATTTTCGTTTTTCCAATATTCAAAGAGCAAAGAAAGCATTGCATTTATGAGTAAATTTCCCTTTTTTGCGCCTAGAAAATAGGAAGTTCCAAAAGTAATTATTGCATTTAAATGATTTGAATAGGTTTTAAATTGCTCAAGGTTTTGAATAAATTTCAAATTTTCGCTTTCTGTGGATTTAAAAGTAAAAAAATCAGATTTTAAAATCTCATCTGGGATTTTATCTGTTAAAAATATCGTAGAATCCGCCCAAAGTCCGCCATATTTTGCGACAAGAAAAAGACGAACCATGTCAGAATAATGCGCAGAAGAAATTATCCCTTTTTTATATTTTTCTTCAATATAATTAGGTAAATCAACATAATCTTTAAGATTTTCTTTTGTGAGCAAGATGATATTTTCGCTGTGGAATTTTTTCACTGTCTTGTGACATTTTTTTACAATAGAAGGCATATTGCCTTCTCCTTGGAGCCACAATTGCCAAATTTTATTTTGAAATTTGTCTGAGGTTTCTTGAATTTTAATGTCGTCTAAAACATAAGAATATTTTTCAAGATATTCAATCGCGCGAGTATATTGAGTTTTCTTTTTTTGAGAAAGTAATATACCATCTACGAGCCCAGAAAACCAAAAATTTATGCTTTCAAATTTATGGAAAAATCTCATTTTTCAATCCCTCCTTCCTCAAAAACCAAAGAGGTCAAAAGCTCCGCTCCTTTTAAAGAATCTAAAAAGAACTCCTGTTCAAAAGTCCCTTGAAAACGAGGGTCAGAAAAATAATTTAAAATTTTTACGTTTTTATTATCTTCCCCTACTTTTTTATACAATTTTTCAAAAAGTTTTTCTTCGTTTTGAATATATTTTCTATATGTTTTTGAATGCGGAGTGATTACAAAAATCAAATTTTGGTTATTTTCTTTTGCAAGCTCAATCATTTTTTCAACATAATCGATTTGATTATTTTCTCTGTTGTTGTTTTTTATGTGTCTTTTCACCATTTTTTCTATATAGCTTTCATCAAGAAATTTTTTAGAAGCATAATATTTTTCTTCTTGTCCGCGATAATTTTTATCTATTTTTGTTTTCTTCAAAGCGCGCTTCACGATTGGAGAATAAAAAGGCTCTCTTAAATACATTTTTCTTTCTCTTGCAATATCAAGAAATTGATAATCAATTCCAAAGACCAATTTATAGAGCAAAGTTTGGAAATTATTTAATGTTTTTAAGATTTGATAACCTGAAGAAAAAACAGAATAAGAAACAACGATGTTTTTGAGGTTTTTGTTATTGTATTTTTTATAAAGATGATATGAATAATATAAATCTTGAGAAGCTAAAGCAAGGTTTATCGAGCTTTCGTCCGTTCTAAAGCCATTTTTTCCATGGGAGCTTCCAAGAAAAATAGTCTTTGCATTTGGAAAATTTTCCATCGCGCAAGCTTTAGCTATAAAGATATCTAAATCTACTACTTTATTTCTTAAAATATTAATCAATTCTTGAAATAATGGAATTCTCATTAAAAAAACCTATTTAAAGCACAAAAATATTGTTCCATGGTAGCATAAATTTTTTCAAAAAAGCAATTTTTTAACAAAAAAATTCATTGAAAAGCGCAAATTTTTTTCTTTAGAAGTTTTATAAAAGAGCGCAAGTTAAGCTTCAAAAAAGCTACAAATGTAAAAAAGCAAAAGTACTACAAACATAATCACGCTTGACTTTTGAGGCACTTTCGGTATAATAAATAATACGCCCAAATTTTAGAAGACATAGAAAAATGGCAAAGATTAACAAGTTAAATTTCAGCATAACTAACAACGGCATGGGCTTGTACACAAAACGTACTTGCTCCGACAACTCAGAAATATTTATAACCTCAAAGCTTAACATGCTATATGAACAAGCACTTCTAAGCAAAAACTCATATAACAGCCGAAGAAATTTAAAAAGAATTGTCGAAGGCAACCACCTAGACGAAACTATATAAGAAAAAAGTTAAATTATTTTTAAATTTTCCCTTTGAGTCTTGTTTGTATTTCACTTGCGCAATTAATATATTTGACCAATTCCCCATAGCGAGTATCTTCTTCGCCATAAGGGATAGTTTTGTCGAGAAGGTTTTTTGCGTCTATATTGAGCTCATGGAATTTTTCCATGGCTTGCTTGATGAGTTTTGCTGCATAAATTTTAGGAAAAAATTTATAAAACAAAAACTCGAAGAATCCTGTTTTTCCTTGCTCTAGCTTATTTTGTTTTAGATTTAAAAAACGCTTTATTATTTCAAACTTTTCTTCTGGCTTTTGGCTTTGACCTTCGCCTTTTATTAAGTCGAGGTCATATTGATTTAACCTTTTTCTTGAAGGCTTTTTGAGCTTGAATTCTTCTGGGATTTCCACAAAATTATTTTCAAAATCAGCTTCAGATTTTTCAAAGAAATTTTCGCTTGTCAAAGGCGTAAAATCGTCTTTTTGCTCTTGAACTTCGTCAAAAAGAAAGCCATTTTGTTTTAATCTATCTGATAATGAATTGTAGTTATGGTTATTCATAATATAATTATGGCGCAATATTTTATATTTTCGACATATACAAGTAGGATTTTTGGTTTATAATTTAGATGTAAAAGACAATTTAGGTAAAAATTATGTGGGAATATTCAGATAAAGTAAAAGATCATTTTAAAAACCCAAGAAACGTGGGCTCGATTGAAAACCCAAGTGCCGTGGGCGAAGCTGGGGCGCTTTCTTGCGGAGACAAATTAAAATTATATTTAAAAATAGATGAAAATAATGTGATTACAGAAGCAAAATTCCAAACTTTTGGCTGCGGCTCCGCTGTGGCAGCAAGTTCAATTTTGACTGAAATGTTGATTGGAAAAACAATAGAAGAAGCAAAAAAAATCACAAATAAGCAAATCGCAGACGAACTAGATGGCCTTCCTCCAGAAAAAATGCACTGTTCAGTTATGGGAAGAGAAGCACTAGAGGACGCCTTAAAAAACTTTAAAAACGACGAAGATTGGGCAGAAATCGAAGAAGAAAAAACAAAAGCAGGCGAAAACATCATCTGTCATTGTTTTTCTGTGACCGAAAACCAAATCAAAGACGCAATCACAAATAACGGCGCAAAAACACTTGACGACATCTCTAAAATCACAAACGCAGGGCTTGCTTGCGGAAGATGTAAAGATGCGATTTTAAATATCTTAAAACAATATATTAAAGACGAAGTCCAAGCTCCATTAAACCCTGTGCAAAAGATTTTAAAAATTAACAATATCATAGAAACAATTATCGCTCCGGAATTAAGAAAAGACTTTGGAGATATCGAGCTTGTAAACGTCGAAGGAAATAACGTTTACGTCAAATTAAAAGGACATTGTTCGACTTGCGCAAACGCAAAAATGACTCTTAAAAACTTTGTTGAAACAAAATTAAAAGAGCTTGTGCACGAAGAATTAAATGTCGTTGAAGAATAAGGGAAAAAATATGAAAATATATTTAGATAACAACGCAACTACTATGGTAGACCCTAATGTCGTAGAAGAAATGCTTCCATATTTAAAAGAACAATATGCAAACCCATCTTCTATGTATGATCCGGCAAGGATTTCGGCAACCGCCATAGAAGAAGCAAGAGAAAAAATGGCAAAATTTTTCTCTGTTGAAGATAAATCTACAATTTTATTCACATCTTGTGCCACAGAAAGCGCAAACACAGCAATCAAAGGGGTTGTGGAAAAATATGCTACTCAAGAAGAAAACCACATTATCACAACCCAAGTTGAACACCCTTGTGTTCTTTCTACTTACAAATATTTAGAAAAAAAAGGCATTGAAACAAGCTATGTGGGCGTGAATAAAAACGGAGAATTAAATGTTGATAGTTTGTTATCAAAAGTCAAAGATAATACTATTCTTGTTTCTGTAATGCACGCAAACAACGAAACAGGGGCGATTTACCCAGTTTACGACATAGCGAAAGAAGTTAAAAAAATCAACCCAAAAACAAAAGTTTTTGTAGACGGCGTGCAAGCTGCAGGAAAAATCAAAATCGAGCTTCAAAATAGCGACATCGATTTTTATTCTGTTTCCGGCCACAAATTCCATGCGCCAAAAGGCGTGGGCGCTTTATATGTTAAAAATGGCAACCTTTTTGAACCATTGCTCCATGGCGGCCACCAAGAGCGTTCCTTAAGAGCGGGAACTCAAAACACTCCTTATATTGTTGCCTTAGGAAAAGCAGCAGAATTGGCAGACAAAAACCTTGATTTTGAATTAAGCGAAGTGAAAAGATTAAGAGACAAATTAGAACAAGGAATTTTATCTAAAGTCAAAAACGCAAGATTGAACTCAAAATCAAAAGACAGAGTAGTAAATACAACAAATATCGGCTTTGAATATATAGAAGGCGAATTGATTTTATTATATTTAAATGACATTGGAATTTATGCTTCATCGGGAAGTGCGTGTACGTCTGGAAGCCTCGACCCTTCGCACGTTTTAAGGGCGCAAAAAGTTCCTTTCACGACTCTTCATGGCTCAATTCGTTTTTCACTTTCTCGCTTTACAAAAGAAGAAGAAATCGATTACGCAATTGAAAATATTCCTTTAGTTATTGAAAAATTGGCGAAAATTTCGCCATTCCAAAAAGAGCTAAAAGCCTTGGGTTTTAACCTTTAATAATCAACAAAGCAAGAAATAAAAAAATAAAAAATGCCCTTTAATCCACTAATTGGAAAGGGCATTTTGAACATCTTGCTTTTGGACGCAAAACCAATTCATCTTCTAGAGAATACAATTTTGCAATCCTTGTGATTAATTTTGCTCCGCAATTAGGGCAAAAAACTTCAAAATTTGGATTATTTGAATTCATCAAAATAAGCTCTCTAATTTCGTCCATTTTTGATTTTTTGCTTAAAGCAAAATCTTCTTTCACTTCATAAAGCTTTATTTCTTTGTTTTCTATCTTTAAACCTTTTGCAAGCTTTTGCCTCGTTGTTGTAGACAAAAATAGTTCATAACCTTGCTCGATAGATAAAATTTCATTTAAATCTAAAGCAGACCTCAAAGCAAGCTCTTCTTGGCTATAGCCCAGTTCTTCTCTTTTTTGAGCTACGAATTGGGCTAAAGATATATCTAATTTTTTAATTGCGCTATGCTTTTTTTGCATTTTTGTTCATCTTTTCTTTAACGATAGACAACACGCTTCCTGCAACGAATATTGAAGAATAAGAACCAACCACGATACCGATTATGATTGCAAGAACAAAGTCTCTGATTGTGGCGCCGCCAAAGAAATATAAAGCAAGCAATGTGAATAACGTAGTAGCTGAAGTATTAATCGAGCGCGCCAAAGTTTGGTTAATTGAAGCATTTATGATTTCGTTTGAAGAATATTTTTTTGCTAAAAATCTCATATTTTCCCTAACTCTATCAAACACAACAATTGTGTCATTGATTGAATAGCCGATAACGGTCAAAATCGCCGTGATAAAGAGGCTATCTATTGTTGTGTCAAAGAAAATACCTTTAATTGCAAAAACGCCAATTACAAAAAGAGCGTCATGCGCCAAAGTCAAAAGCGCAATCCAACCATATTCAAAATGAAATCTAAAAGAAATATAGACTACCATCATAACGAATGCTATAAGAAGCGCCACCATTGTCTTTTTCAACAATTCTGCCCCTAAAGTAGGGCCAACAGAGTTCACTTGCGCCAACTGAGAATTTTTAAAATTCTTTGTCATAACGTCAGTTATTGTTTTTTCTTTGTTTTTGCTTTCTTTGTCTCCGATATAGGTTGTTTTAATAGAGATTAAGTTATCTTTGTCGTCGTTGATTGAAGAAGTAGAAGTAACTTGAATTGTGGAAGTTTTAATTCCTTTTTCTTCAAGTTCTTTTCTAACATCTGCAATTTTGCCTGTTTCGACTTTTCCTTCTACGCTATATTGCAAAATAGAGCCCCCAGTGAAATCAATGCCTAATTTCAAAGGTGCGTGGTTTTCTTGAGTGATTGCTAAAAACAACATAGCCACAATACAAGGAATTAAAAGAATTCCGCTGAAAGCAAGCCAAAACCATCTATGTTTTACAATATCAACTTTATGTTTATCTTGAATAATCGTATTTGCCATTTTATTTCTCCTGATTAATTAGTCCAAAACACCAAATTTAGCTTTTTCGCGTTTAGTTTCTTGCGCTTTATATGCGTTTTGGATATCTTCTTTTTTAAGCCCGAACAATTGCGGATATTTCATTTCGCTTGTTCCAAATACAAGGTGCATGAAGTTCTTTGTAACAGTGATTGCGCTGAACATAGAAAGCAAAACACCGATTATCAAAGTCAAAGCAAAACCTTTAACCATAGAAGAGCCGAAATAGTATAAGATTATGCAAGTCAAAATAGTTGACACATTTGAATCAAAAATACTTGTGAATGCTCTATCAAAACCGGAGTTTATCGCAGTGAACAAGCTTCTTCCCATAACGAGCTCTTCTTTTGTTCTTTCAAAAATCAAGATATTTGCGTCTATCGCCATACCGATGGACAAAATAAAACCTGCAATGCCTGTCAAAGTCAAAGTTACAGGGATTAATTTAAAGATTGCAAAGTTTACAAGAGCATAGATTATAAGAGCAAAACAAGAAATCAACCCAAGAGCTCTGTAATAGATAATCATAAATACCATAACAGCACAAATACCAACCATGCCAGCTACTTTTGATTTTGAAATACTGTCTGCGCCCAAAGTAGGCCCAACTGTTTCTTCTTGGATAATTTCAGCGCCAACTGGAAGCGCCCCTGCGTTTAATAAATCAACCATTTCTTTTGCTTCTTGATATTCAAAGCCGCCTTCGCCGCCTGTGATTTGCGCACGGCCACCCGCGATTGGCTCATTTACCCTTGGCGCAGATTGCAATTTTCCGTTAAAGAAAATAGCCATTTGTTCGCCGGTCAATTCTTTTGTTAAGTCATGGAATTTTTTAGCACCTTCCATGTTAAATTCCAATTCAACCATCCATTCGCCAGAAGAAGGAGTAGAACCCACCAAAGATTTTTTAAGGTCTTTCCCTGTTAAACCTGTAGATTCCCAGCCCACAACTTCGCCTTTTTCTTTAATCGGGCGTTTGAATTCCAGTTGCGCAGTTTGGCCAATGAATTCTTTAGCTTTTGCGGTATCTGTGATATTTGGAATTTCGACTAAAAGTCTTTTAGTCCCGACTCTTTGGACGATAGTTTCGCCCACACCCATGGAGTTTACGCGGTTTTCAATCGCATATTGTAAGCTATCCATGATTTCAGGTGTAATTTTAGGTACACTTGCGGAAGTTTGAGCTTCCAACATGAGCCTTGAACCCCCAACAAGGTCTAAACCAAGACTTGTAGGCTTTTTGAGCACTACAAAAATAGCTCCCAAGGTGAGTGCTATAATCAACCAAAAAAGAATTAGCTTGTTTTTCATAGTTTTTCCTCTAAATGTTCATTATTCAAAATTATATCAAAAATATAATCAAAAGTTAAATTGTTACATTGGATTATTAACTTTGTAAACAAAATTGCTATAAAGGTTTAATATAGTAAAATTTTAATAAGGTGGTATTTATGGAAAAATCTTATACATACAAAAGATGGTACGACAAAAAACCTTATGCAGACGAGGTTTTAAAGATTTTAAACCAATTGTCTTTGCAATCACACTACGACATCGCAAGAGAAGTCTTGAAAGTCATAGAAGCAATTAAAACAAACTCAAGAGAAATAGATAATCCTCCTTTGAGCCTTGGGGTAGATAGGGTTGTGGGACTGTTTTCTCAAGGATATAAAAGAAGATGGTACGACAACAACAACCCGATTAATCGAATTTTTAAGAGTGCCTCCAGCTTGCAAGACGAGGACTTTCAAAATATAATGCAAGGTATGTTCACAAGTTTGAAGGAAGAAGATGAATAATTCAAAAGAAAATAATCCGCTTGAGACTCAAAAAATCATAAACGACATGCAACAAGTGGTAAACCAGATGAAACTAGACGACATCGAAGAAAATCCAGACTCCGAATTTGAGACTTTTGATTGTAGCGCATGCGCAAAAGAAATGCCCTTGGCAGGCTCCATTCAATATTCAAAATATCGCCTTTGTAACGACTGTGTATTGCTTTTTGAATTAGCGCTAAAGTTAGGTAAAATCAAAGATATTGATGAATTCATCGAAAAAACGGAAGACAAACGCCTTGAAAACATGTGCGAATTTATAAATAACGACAAGAAAATAAAAGATTTGAAAGAAAAAAATTAGAGAAATTATGGAAAAGATAACGCTTATTGGCTCAACCGGCTCAATCGGGGTGCAAACCCTTGAAGTTGTAGAAAAACTTAAAAACAATTTTGAAATTTACGCACTTTCTTGCGGAAAAAATATCAAACTTTTAAAAGAACAAATATTGAAATTTAACCCCAAAAAAGTCTGCGTCCAAGAAAAAGATGATGCTCTTTTATTAGAAAAAGAATTCCCCAAAGAAAAATTTAAAATCGACTTTTTCTTTGGGCTTGAAGGTTTAAATGAGCTTGCAACGGACAAAAACTATGACATTTTTGTGGTTGCGACTTCTGGAACAACAGCCTTATCGAGCACTCTTTTAGCTATTCAAAATAAGAAAAAAATTGCGCTTGCAAACAAAGAAACTTTAGTCATGGCAGGGGACATCGTAACAAAAAAAGCAAAAGAAAACGGGGTCGATATAATCCCGATTGACTCTGAGCATTCTGCAATTTTACAATGTATGAATTCTCTTGATAATAAATTTGCAAAAAAGCTTTGGATTACAGCTTCAGGCGGCCCTTTTTTGAATAATTCAAGAGAAGATATGGCACGCTTTAGCGCAAAAGAGGCTCTAAAACACCCAAGGTGGTCAATGGGAAGAAAAATCACAATCGATTCATCGACTTTGGTGAATAAAGGCTTTGAAGTCATTGAAGCGCACCATTTATATGACTTTTCTTATGACGATATAAAAGTCGTAATCCACCCTCAAAGCATCGTACATTCTTTTGTGGAATTCCTTGATGGCTCTTTTTTGGCACAAATGGGAGTGCCTTCCATGCATATTCCTATCCAATATGCCCTAACTTACCCAAAGCGCCTTGAAGGAATAAAAACGGATAGCTTCAACCCTTGCAATTTAAAATTAGAATTTTTTGAACCTGATTTTGAAAAGTTCCCACTTTTAAAGTTAGCAATAGAAATAGGAAAAGAGGGGGGCTTAATGCCTGCAATTTATAATGCAGCAAACGAAATCGCTGTTTATAAATTTTTGGAAGGCAAAATCGACTTTTTGGATATCGAAAAAGTTATTTTTAAAGAAATCGAACAAGGAAAAAACAAACTAAACCCAAGTTTAGAAGAGATTTTTGAAACAGATAAAGAAATAAGAGAAAGATTAAAAAAAGACCTATAGAGCAATTTTAGTCTTTTTTATCTTTATCATTAATCTTATTTTTCAAAATGATTTTCACTTCAGACAAAGGCCCGTTGTTTGGGGTTTTAAAAGTGTTTATATAGTTTCTTGTATAAACATAAGGAAATTTAAAAAGCCAAGAACATTTCATCAAAATTGAAACTGCGTCCGCGCCATTATTCAAGACTAATTCATCAATTGTTTCTTCATAAGCCGGAGAAATCGAGCTAAAGAGCTTTATCATATAGTCACTTGTGCTCACTATTCCATAGCCTGCGCTCACAGCAGGGTTTTGAACAATCTTTGAAACGGTGATGTTATCATCTTCTAAATTAAAATTAAAACCATTATGCCAAAGGTCCAGGTCACCTTCTTTTTCTTGAGTGATTTCATACCAAGTTCCGTCATATTTGATTTTAATTGTATTTGACTGTGGCATATAAATGTCGTCTGCCACAGGAGCCATCAAAATATCACCGTCAAAAGAAATTAAGCCATATTTATAGTTTTTATAAACCAAAAACATTTCGCCATATAAAAGCTTGATTTGGTCATATTCAGGAGCAATTATGACATCTGCATTTTCATCATAAATTCCATATTTACTCCCCTTTCTTAAATTTGCAAATTTTCCCACATATCTTTGAGCAGAGATGAATTTAGGCTCTAATAATACCTTACCCTCTTTTGAAATTATTCCATATTTATTTTTATATTGGCAAATGTAGCTTTTTTCGCCTAATTTAATTAATTTTTTATATTTTGCTTCTGTGATAATTTTTTCTTGCGTTTTTTCTACATCTTTAAGCCCAAAAAGCGCGTTTTCACTATACACTTCGACTTGCGCAAGACAAGAAAATTGAAGAAAAACGATTAAAATATATGTTAAAAAAGAAACTATTTTTTTCATAAAGACATAATAGCATAAATTTTTAGAGCAATCATAAATTTAGTCTAAATTTAAAAGTACACTAGCAATTATTAGAAAAAAATTGTATAATCGTTTGTATGGAAAATGAAATTAAAATAAATTTAGAACAATTTTACGATTTACTTAAACTATCTGGAATAGAAATAGCAGCGGATACAGAAGAAAACCCTCAAGAGCTCGTTTCTCGCGCACTCATCAACCTAGAGCGTCGCTTGAATTTCTTTAATTATCCAATGAGCTTTTTTACTGCGGAAGTGACAAATGTTTTAATTGTAGACGACACGGAAATATCTATATATCAGCTCACAACAATGCTTGAAAAAATCGGCATGAACGTATATGTCGCAAGAACAAAAGAAGAAGCATTGGCAGAATTTAAAAAGAAACAATTTAACTTCTTGATTATGGATTTATATATGCCGGATTATAAAGACGGCTTTGAATTAATCAAAGAAGCAAATAGAATTAAAAACGAAGAAAATAGAGATTTCAAAATTATTGCAATTTCAGGTACAGACAACTCTGAAATAATTCAAGAAGCTTTCAATTTACAAATCGATGAATTTATTCCAAAAGCCCCACAATGGCACGAAAAAATATTAAAATTCATCTCAAACACAACAAACAAACTTTCAAACGAAGAATATTCTATTTATTACATAAACGACAACATTTGTGCTATGACTTTGTATAAAGTAAATAATGAAAAATATGTCGACAAAGTAATCAAAGAAGTAAACGCAAATGTTTTGAGCGGAAAGCCAAACGTGATTTTGAACTTAGAACACATCAAGTTGTTTTCTGAACAATATTCAAACTTGTTTTCTGAAATCTATAAAGCGACAAGCACAAAAGACGGCGTTTTCGTCTTGGTAAAACCAAGCGACGAAATCATAAAAACCTTAGAATATGTATTCTTAAACGATTCAATTCCAATCTTCCAAAACTTAGAAGAAGCGGTTGAATATGTAGAAATGAATAACATTAATTTCTAATTTAAATCAGTGATTTCAATCCCCAATTCCATAACATTATAAGAAAAAGAGGTTCTTCCTTTAATTAAAGAACTCAATTTAACTTCATCTTTTTGAGTTGTGATGAGTATGTTTGTTTCTTTTTCTTTTGCTAATTTTTCTAGTTTTTCTAAATCAGATTTTTTATATGAATAATGATCAGAAAAAGAAATGCATTCTTTTAAATCATAATATTTTTTTGCAAAATCAAAAAATTGCTTAGGTTGTCCTATGGCACAAAATGCGATTGCTTTTTGTTTTTTTGTTGGAACAACTTCTGCTTTTGTTTCTAAATTATAGACTTTTTGAGGCTTTAAGGTGCACAAACGAAGCTCTTTTTTATATTTTCGAACAAATTGCTCCCTTGCCCACAAAATAGCGCTTTCTATCTCCTCATCTCCTTTTGAAGTCAAAACCACAACATCTGCTCTTTTTATTTCTTTAATTTCTTCTCTTAAAGGGCCCAAAGGAAGAAGGTGGTTTGTTCCAAAGCGCATTTTGGAATCCACAACAAGAATAGTCTTGTCTTTTTGAACTTTTCTATTTGAAAAGCCATCATCTAAAATAACCGTATTTATGTTAAATTTTTCTTTTGCAAGCAAAATCGCTTTTTTTCTATCGCAACAAGTAATCACAACCACATTTTTGCCTACGCTTTTTGCGCTTTGAAAAGCCTCGTCTCCACACAAAAGCCCATCTGAAAAATATATTTTATTAAAATCTTTAATGATATTTGGCTCTTTATTTTGCAATTTTGCGCCATAGCCCCTTGAGACAATTGCTACTTTTTCTGTCTTTGAGATTTTATTCGCTAAATAAATCACAATCGGAGTTTTCCCCACTCCTCCTGTTGTCAAATTCCCGACACAAATGACATTAGGGCTCATTTTTTCTTCTTTTAAAATTTCTTTTTCATAAAGAAAATTTTTAAATTCCAAAGCGCCTTTATAAAAAAATTCGCCCAAAGAAAGAAGAGAGAAAAGCGCAAAATTCGCTTTTTTTCTTCCATAGTGTATATTTTGAAATTCATTTTTTAAATTTTTAAACACAATAAATTCCTTATTTGAAATTATTAAAACATTAATCTGAACAATAAAAATCTTTTATTTAATTTTTGAGAGAATTTTTTCATATTTTCTGTGATTGTATTGATGCTTTTTACTGTGTCTTTCAATTTCATTTTGTCTTTTTCGTCTAATTTATTATAGTCGTCCATGACTTTTGAAATGTTTTGCGAAATATTTGCTAAGTTATCAATAATTTTTGTTAAATCTTCTTTCACTTTTTCGTCTTTAGTGTATTCATTGATATAAGCGGAAATTTCATTAACATTTTTCATCGTAGTATCTACGTTTGCAATGATTTCTTTTGTTTGTTCGTCCTCTAACAATTTATTTATATTATCAGACATTTTTCCAATAGAGCGCACGCTATTCATCAAGTCGTTTTTAAGATTTTCGTCGCTCACAAGAGTATCTACGTGATTAGATAACTTAGTTAAGCTCGAGATAAGTTCTTCTGATTGGTTTGTCAAACGGTTAATGTCGTTTTTGCTTGAGTCAATCAAAATTTCCACTTTTTCTAAAGTAGTATTAGCGTTTTTAGTCAAAACTTGAATATTGTCAACAGAATCTTTGATTGAACCTATAAATTCGTCAGATAAGATTTCAGCTACTCTATCGTTTGTTGCAGACAATGATTTAGCTGCCCTAAATTGCAAATCCATAAAGTCAGATAATCTCATTGGCTCCATTACTGTGTATTTCAAGCCTTCTTTTGGAGTTGTCGGGATTTCACCATCAATAAGTGAAAAATAAAGCTTATTTCCCTTCAAGCTCACTTTTAAAAGCTCATTATCCAAAACAAGCCCTGGAAGATCTACATAATACGCTAATTTTAAGACATTTTTTGATTTAAATTTTTGTCTTAAAGATTGAGGCAATTGAGACCTGTTTACAATTTCATAATCTTGTAACTTTGCAACAACGGCTTCGCCTTTAGATAATTTCATATAGATATCTTGATTTTTTTCGATTTTTGCGAAATTTCCATTGGCTTCTGTGTAAATTATTTTTGTTTTTGGAGGGGTGACTTCTAAGAATTGTTCCCCGATAATCCCTGTTTGTTGGATAGAAATCGTAGAAGCATAAGGGATTTTGACCCCTTTTTCTGTGACTACAAAACGGAGCTTAACAAAGCTATCTTTGCCATTCATTATAGGAATAATATCTTCTACTTGGCCAATTCGAAGCCCCATCATCTGAACGCCGGAACCTGCTCTCATGCCATTAATATCTTGAAAAGCTACTTCTATTCTTTCTCCTTGGGACAAGCTTCTTCCTTTTATCCACAAGATTGTGAAAATCAAAATCGAAATAGATAAAAGCGTTAAAAAGCCAACCTTAATTGCAGATGAATATTTTCCGTTTTTGTTCATATTTTTTCCTTTATTTTACATAGAAGCGATGTTCATAGGCCCTTGGATAGAAGCGCTTACAAACTGCCTAGCATATTCGTTTTTTTGCTCCATCAATTCTTGAACACTGCCTTTAAAAACAATGTGGCCTTGATAGAGCATAATCACTTTATCAACTGCGCGCTTTATTGTGGAAAGTTGGTGCGTTACCACAATGCAAGCTGCATTTAATTCTTTTTTCAATTGAACAATATAATCTTCAATCATAGTAGATGTCACAGGGTCCAAGCCCGCTGTGGGTTCGTCATATAAAATTATATTCGGATTTGTCACAATCGCCCTTGCAAAGCCCACTCTTTTTTGCATACCGCCTGAAAGCTCTGATGGATATTTGTCTTCAATGCCTTCTAAACCCACCATTTTAAGTTTATCATAAACCAGATGATCGAGCTGCTCTTTTGAATATTTTCCTCTGAATTCTTTTCTTTCGACCAAAGGAAAAGCGATGTTGTCATAAACATTTAAAAAGTCGAACAAAGCGCTATATTGAAAAGCCATCGCAACTTCAGCGCCTGAAGAATAAATTATTGTTCCTGAGTCTTTTTCTAAAATTCCAGAAATAATTTTAAGCAAAGTCGATTTTCCGCTTCCAGAAAACCCAATCACGCCCAAAGTCTCGCCATCTTCGACTTTGAAAGAAATGTCGTTTAAAATATATCTATCATTAAATTTTTTCACTAAATTTTTTACTTCTAAAGACATCTTTGTTTCCTACATATAAAATACCGAAGCGAAAATAAAATCCCAAATTGCAATCGCCATAAATGACCACACAACCGCTTTTGTAGTGGCAAGGCCAACTTCTTTTGCACCCCCTGTTGTGTTAAAACCGCAAGAGCAGCTAACAAGCGCAATCGTCGCCCCAAAGCAAGAGGATTTTAAAAGAGCGATAAAAATATCTCTCACAAAAAGCCCATGCCACAAGGAGGTGTAATAGTTTAATAAGCTGAGCTCTGCAGACCAATTTGCAACATAGCCCGCGCAAATAAGCCCAAAAGTTGCAGACACAACAAAAACGACAGGCATAAAAAGAGCGCCTGCGATAAATCTTGGGACAATTAAATATTCAACAGGGTCGACTCTTAAAACTCTCATCGCGCTAATTTGCTCTCCCACAGCCATAGAGGCAAGTTCAGAAGAAAAAGACGACCCAACCATAGAAATAATGGCAAAGCCGCTCATAACTGCAGCAAGCTCCCTTACCATAACAAGAGCAGATAAGGAGCCCGTATAATCTGCGCCACCTTGCTTTGCGAGCTCTGGCGCTATTTGCATAGCGATGATTGCAGAAGTCATACCCACAATCGCAAGGCTAATGGGAAGGCTATCGAACGCAAACCTTTTAGATTGTTCTAAGACTTCTTTGAAGTTGATTTTGAGCTCCATAAGTTTTTTTGAAACAGACACAAAGTCAAAACCGATGTTGCCTAAAGTAATCAAAAATTCTTTGATTTGCGAAAAAAGCAAAATACCCGCTTGATATGTCAAAGTTTTTCTGAATTCAACCATACATCTATAATATAGCAAAAATGCAATTATAATAACATTTTTTAAGGTATTTTTTAAAAAAATACACCATAAAATTGAATAAATTTTTAAATAGTTATAATAAAATAAAAACGTTATTTTGCGTATTTCATCAAAATATTTATCACCAGCGGATTTAAGAAGAGAATGGAATTTGAAAAAGAATTATAAAAATCTAATAATTTTGTCCTTAGCGACCACTCTTGTGTTTAATTTTTCTTCAAACTTTGCTTTTGCAATAGAAGAAAACCAAAACCAAGCCCAAAATCAGGAAAATACGGCTGCGAAAAAGAAAACGAGCTTTTTTGATATTATAAAATTCAAAAAAGACAATAACGACCAAAAAGAAAATAATTCCAAAGGAAATTCAAAGAAATTTTTAAAAGCAAAGAAAAAAAGAGTAGAAGATATTAAACTTCCAAAAGTGACCTCCGGCCCTCCTAAAGACATTGAAAAACTAGGGATTATGACAATTGAAGATTGTGTCGAATATGCAATAAGCCACAACCCCAACTTAATGAAAGCAAAAAGCACAGCTTTAGCAATCAAAACAGGAGCAAATCAAGCAAGGTCAAATTACGCCCCAAAGCTCACAGGCAGAGTGAACTACAACCACAACTCCACACAAGCTCGCCACAAGGGCTACAATTCAGATAATGGCATTGGTTTTAATGTGGGGATTTCTCAAATGATTTGGGACTTTGGAAGAACGACCGCTAAAATCAACATGGGAAAATATAATTATGAAGCTGCCATGTATGATTATGACTACGAAATCTTAAACGTGGTTTATGATGTTAAAATCAACTATTACAAGGTTTTAAGAGCATTGGCTTCCTTAGACGTTTACGAACAAAATATGAGAATTCAAACTTTAAACTTTGAAAGAACAAAAGCAATGTTTGACGAAGGTTTGAAGTCTAAAATTGATGTCGTAAACGCGCAAGTGAATTTAACAGATTCCAAAATCCAAATGGTAGAAGGACAAAATGTCTTAGAAACAGCAATTGTAGCTTTAAAAAATTCAATGTATTATCAAGATGACGACGATTTTATCGTGAAAAACACTGAAAACTTTGGCTTCTTGAAAGTTGACTATAGAAAAAAAGTCGAAAGCTTTACAACTATTAAACAAAATGGCGAATTCAAAAGAACCCCAGAAGGGCTTATAATGTTGACTTCTGGAATAGAGCACAAAGACATTATCCAAAACTTTGAATTCAAACCTTTGACTTTATCTAAGCAAAAAGCTGTTTCAGACGCGCTTGAATTAAGGCCTGATTTAAAATCAAGCATGATGTTAGCAAGAGTGCAAGAAGAATCCCTAAAAGCAATCAAAAAACAATATATGCCTGAAATCACAGGAGACTTAACTTGGGGCTACACAAGAAGCGAAAACAACTATACTTCTCCTTTGCAATTAGGAGCAAGCGTAGGTGTGGGCGCAATCAACCCTATGAATATTCACTATCAAGTAGTTGAAGGCGAAAATTATTTAGACGTTGCTTATGATAATGTGAACATCGCAAAAACAGACATTTTTTGGGAAGTTCAAACAAATTATATAAACATGCGCCAATTAGAAAGAAAAATTCCTTTGATGAATTCAAAAGTAAAAGCAACTTTAGAAAACTTTGAATTGGCAGATGGAAGATATAGCGTGGGCTTGAACAACTATGTGGAACTTCAAGACGCACTTGCAAGATACAACACTTCTCAGCTAAATTTTGTTGACGCAGTTTTTGAATATAATGTAGCAAGAGAAACCTTACTAAAATCAATGGGGGTAAGATAATTGAAAATAGACATCAATAAATTAAAATCAATCAAAAAAAGATATTTCGTTTTGATATCTTGTGCGGCATTAGGGCTTATTATTTTATTTTCGTTTTTTAACAAAAATGGCTCAATAAAATATCAAACTTCAACTGTCACAAAAGAAACAATTACACAATACGTAGAAGCCTCTGGGACAATCAAGCCAATCAACACAATTGAAGTAGGTACGCAAGTTTCAGGCACGGTTTATAAGATATATGTAGATTATAATTCACAAGTTCATAAAGGCGATTTGTTGGCAGAGTTAGACCCAAGTTTGTTTCAAGCAAACGTTGACCAATCAAGGGCAAAGTTGAACAACGCAAAAGCGGCTTATCAAAAAGCAAAAGCAAATTTGGCATATAAAAAGAATAACTACGAAAGATACAAGCACCTATATAACAAAAACTACGTTTCAAAAGACGACGTAGAGCTTGCCCAATCAAATTATCTATCAGCGAAAGCAGAAGTAGACGCGGCCGCAGCGGAAGTGAGCGCTACAAGTGCTTCTTTAGATAATAACTTAACAAATTTAAGATATTCTAAAATCACATCTCCTGTTGACGGCACAGTAATTTCAAAAGAAGTGGACGTAGGGCAAACGGTGGCAGCTAGCTTCAACACTCCAACATTATTTGAAGTAGCGAAAGACCTAACAAAAATGCAAATCGAAACATCGGTTTCAGAAGCAGATATAGGAAAAATTAAAGTAGGTCAAGAGGTTGAATATACTCTAGACGGTTATCAAGATAAAGTTTTTGAAGGAAAAGTGACTCAAGTTCGTCTTGCTTCAACCACTACAAATAACGTTGTAACATATACGGTAATTATTTCTGTAGATAACTCAGAAAGACTTGCAATCCCAGGAATGAGCGCAAACGTTTCTATCATCGTAAACAGTGCGAAAGACGTTTTGTGCGTTGAAAATAGAGCTTTGAAATTCACACCAGACAACACTAAAAAATATGATAAACAAGGCGTATGGCTTTTAAACAAAGGAAAATTAAGAAGAATAGATGTTGAGCTTGGAATTTCAGACGACAACAAAACTCAAATCATCTCAAGCGAAATCAAAGAAGGAGATAAGGTAGCTTTAGGAATAATAGGGCAATCTAAGTCTAAAAAACATCAAGGCGGCCCTCCAATGTAAACAATAAATTAAATATTTAAAATAGCCTAGAAACTGATTTCTAGGCTATTTTATTAAGTTTTGTAACAAAATAAATAAGTTAAGCAATTTGTTAGTTGATATATACTTTATATATATGTAAGACATAAATAAACAAATTAAAACAAAACTAATTTACCTTTCATACAC
>CAKURL010000020.1 GCA_934675685.1 uncultured Candidatus Melainabacteria bacterium
AAGTATACCATGGTTCTTATTGATTAGGCTATAAAAAATTTTTTTCGCTTCTTCGAGCCCATAAATAGTAACATAAGTAGATTTACAATTTTTTTCGTCTTTTCCTGCGGTTTTTCCAAGCTCTTCAGACGTTAAAAGCCCATCTATTATGTCGTCATAAATTTGAAACAAAATTCCGAAGTTGTCCGCGTATTCTTCCAGTTTTTCTAAGGTTTCTTTTTTTGCTTTTGCAATTTTTGCGGCGGTCAAGATGGAACATTTATAAAGTGCCCCCGTTTTATATTTATGAATATATTTTAAGTTTTCAATATCAATAACTTTGTTTTCAGCTTCGATATCAGCCACTTGGCCTGCTACAATCCCCAAAGCGCCTGCAGTTTTTAGATAATCGTTTATGATATCTAAAACAATTTTTGGCTCGATTGTTTTTGGGGTTTTGTCTATGATAATTTGCGCTCCAAAAGAAATAAGAGCGTCTCCTGCAAGTGTTGCTATTGCTTCCCCAAAGACTTTGTGGTTAGAAGGCTTTCCCCTTCTTAAGTCGTCATTATCCATAGAAGGCAAGTCGTCATGGATTAAGCTATATGCTTGCATAATCTCAAGCGCGCATGCGTTTGGCAAAAGTTCTTCTTCTTTTGCGCCTAAAAGCTTTCCAAATTCAAGAGAGATGATTGCTCTAAGTCTTTTTGCGCTCAATAAAGTAGTATAGCTCATAGACTCCCAAAGGGTCTTAGAATAGCTTGAATTTTTAGAATATTCTTCAAAAATTTCTTTTAAATTTTTTTCTATTAAATTTTTATAAGCATTATATTTTTCTTTAGTCATATTTACCTCTTTTTGCTTTTTTGATTTGTTGATTTTGAGTGTTTCTTGAAGCTTCTCTTTTTCTTTTTGAAATTTTTAAAAGCTTTTTGTCACCTGTGTTTTTGGAATTTTCTTCTTCTTTTATGCTTCTTTTTGAAATTTCTTTTTTATATTCTAAGCTTTCTTTTAAAAAGCATAAGTAGCTCTCGTATCTGGTGGGCGCTATTTTATCTAAATTTTTAATTACTTCGCAGTTGCCTTCTTGGGTTTTTTCGTGGTAACAATTTGAAAATTTGCAATTTTTGGCATAAGGGCTGATATCCGAAAACAAATTCACAAGCTCGTTTGGCAAAAGAAAGTCGAATTTTAAACAAGAAAACCCGGGGGTGTCCATGATTTTATATTCTTGAAATTCAACAATTTCGCAATGTCTTGTCGTGTGTACGCCTCTATTTGTTTTTTTTGAGATTTCTTTTGTTCTCAAAAATATCTCAGGGTTTAGCGCATTTAATAGAGTCGATTTTCCGACTCCGCTTTGGCCACATAAAACTGTTGTTTTATTTTTTATAAATTCTTGAAGTTTATCTAAATCTTTTTTGTCTTTTGCGCTTGTGAAAAATATCTTGTAGCCCAATGGTTCATATATTTTTCTTATTTTTTCTTTTTCTTCTTCAAGGTTTTTCGCTAAATCCTCTTTATTAAAGCAAATTGCGCAATCTATATTATGATATTTTAAAAAAATCAAATATCGATTTAGCTGAATAAAGTTTAAATCAGGGTTTTTCAAGGCGCAAACGACAAGCGCCAAATCGATATTAGAGGCTTTTGGCCTTAAAAGGAAATTTTTTCTTTCTTTTAGAGAAATTATAGTCTCAAAATTTTTGTCTAATTCGACAAAATCGCCCACAACGATTTGTTTTTTTTCTTTTTTTATCGTTTCTTTTAGTTTACATGTATATATTTTATTTTTTGAATTTTTGACGTAATAAAAATCTGAATGTATTTTATATACTTGATTTTCCATATTTAAATCATATATAAAACATAAAAAATGTAAAATTTTTTAACTTTTCTTTTTCTCTTTTGATATTTCTCCTCTATTTAGTGGATAATAAAAGTTGAGATGGAAATCGTAAAGACAATTTTTGACTATTCAAAAACCCCATTTGAAAAAGAAATAGCAAAATATCTGGCAACAAGGCTAGATAGCATAATTTGCAGCGAAAAAATCACAAATAAAGATTTTATGATTAAAAATCTTGAGCCTTTGAATGATTTTGTGATTTATACAAATTCTGTTTGCGCTTCGAATTTAAAAAGAGTTTAAGAAATTATTCTTTAAATCCATCATCTGTTTCAAGAATATCTTTGCTTCTCGCTTCGACTGCTAATTTGTCGCATAAATTATTAAATTCATTTTGAGCATGCCCTTTGACCCAGATGAATTTGATGTCATGGATTTTTGAAGCCTCTAAGTATTTTTTCCAAAGATCTATGTTTTTTGTTGGGTTTGTTGTGTTTAATTTCCAGTTTTTCTTAATCCAAGAATCAAGCCATTTTTGATTAATGGCGTCAACTACATATTTTGAATCAGAATAAAGCTCGATTTCGCATGGCTTTTTTAAAATATTAAGAGCGTCTATTACCGCCAACAATTCCATTCTGTTATTTGTTGTTTTTAAAAACCCTTTTGAAAATTCTTTTTGGTGGATATTTCCTTTTTGGTCTATATAGCGCATAACAATGCCATATCCGCCTTTTCCTGGGTTATTTTGGCAAGCGCCATCTGTATATATTTTTATCTTTGGTTTCATTTTTAAATCATAACATAAACAATATTTCTTAATAAATTATGTACAAAAAGCTATGTTTGTGGTTTGATATATTGCGCAATATTATATCTAATTGGAGAATTAACAATGATTATCATAATGGAACACGATGCCACTATTGAACAAACAAATAAAGTTATAAAATACATTGAAGATAGAGGCTTAAAGACTCAACTAAACCATGGCGAAATGCTTAACGTTATTGCTGTGATTGGAGATAAACATAACATTAATAGCGAAAACATCGCAGCTTTTGATGGTGTTCGCGAAGTTAAAAAAATTCAAGAACCTTACAAATTGGTCTCAAGAATGGCACACCCGGAAGACACTATAATTCGTTTTCAAAATGGAGTTAAATTGGGCGGCTTAGAAAGACCAGTCTTGATGGTTGGGCCTTGTTCCGTTGAAAAAGATTATGAAGGACTTTTGCAAGTCGCAAGAGCAGCAAAAGAAATGGGCTGCCAATTTTTAAGAGGGGGTGCATTTAAGCCAAGAACAAGCCCTTATGATTTTCAAGGGCTCGAAGAAAAAGGGCTTCAATATTTAGCTGCTGCAAGAGAAGAAACCGGTCTTTTAGTGGTTACAGAAGTTATGGACACTATGGACATCGCGCTTTTGTGTAAATATGCTGATGTTTTGCAAGTGGGTGCTAGAAACATGCAAAACTTCAAACTTTTAAAAGCATTAGGCAGAATTAAAAAACCTGTCATGATTAAAAGAGGGCCGGCTGCAACTATTAAAGAATTCCTTTTAGCTGCAGAATATGTTGTTTCAAACGGAAACCCAAATGTAATCTTGTGCGAAAGAGGAGTAAAAGGCTTTGACAACCAATTTACAAGAAATGTTTTAGATATCGCATCTATTCCTGTAATTAGAAAATATTCTCACTTGCCAATCATAGTTGACCCATCGCATGCTACAGGAAAAAGATATTTAATCGAGCCAATGGGTAAAGCCGCACTCGTTGCAGGCGCACACGGGCTTATGTACGAAGTGCACCATGATCCTGATAATGCTATGTGTGACGGTGCTCAAAGCTTGAGTATTCCTCAATTTAAAGAAGTTACAAAATCTTTAAATAAATTAATCGGAAGAATAGATTACGACAATAAAAATTCAAAATAGAAATAAAATAGGAAGTTAAGGAAAAAGATATAAAAATGGCTGCACTTACTTTTCAGGAATTAATTTTAAATTTATCAAAATATTGGTCAGATAATGGCTGTGTTATTCAACAACCTTATGACATAGAAAAAGGCGCAAGCACTATGAACCCTGCGACTTTTTTAAGAGCATTAGGCCCTGAACCATATTCGACTGCGATGGTAGAACCTTGCAGGCGCCCGACTGACGCAAGATATGGCGAAAACCCAAACAGATTGGGTCATTATTTTCAATATCAAGTAATTTTAAAACCAAATCCGGATAATGCTCAAGATTTATATTTAAATTCTTTGAGCGCAATGGGTGTGGACCTTACAAAGCACGATGTTCGTTTTGTCGAAGACAACTGGGAATCTCCTACTTTGGGCGCTGCCGGTGTTGGCTGGGAAGTTTGGCTTGATGGAATGGAAATCACTCAATTTACATATTTCCAACAAGTTGGCGGTTTAGAAGTTAAACCTGTTGTTTTAGAAATCACTTATGGCTTAGAGCGTATCGCTATGTATCTTCAAAATGTTGATAGCGTTTATGATATTAAATGGAATAATGACTTAAAATATGGCGATATTTATCTTCAAAATGAGATTGAACAATCAAAATATAATTTTGAATATTCTAACGCAGATAGCCTGTTTAAATTGTTTGATTTAGCTGCAGCAGAAGCAAATAGCTGTATGGATAATGAAATTGTATTACCTGCTTACGATTGGATTTTAAAATGTTCTCATACATTTAATCTTCTTGACGCAAGAGGGGTAATAAGCAAAGACGAAAGGGTTAATTATATCAACAGAGTGCGCACTCTGGCTGCTCGCGTGGCGAAGTTATATGTTGCCCAAAGAGAAAAAATGGGCTTCCCTTTAATCAAAAAATAAGCAACAACAACTAAATAAGAGAGAAAAAAATGAGCAAAAACAACAACGAATTTTCTCAAGGAATGTTTGAGAAAAAAGAGCTTGGCACAATATCGCGCTTTGTGTCTAATTTGTTGACCTTGAAAAATCCAGACGACATGCTAGAGCAAGCAAATAAGGGTGGCTTAAAGAAAACTTTAAATGCTTTTGACCTTATTGTCTTGGGCGTGGGTTGCATTATTGGAAGCGGAATTTTTACCGTCGTTGGGATTGCGGCTGTGGGTTCGCCTGAAGCTTTGGGTGCTGGGCCTTCTTTAATCATTTCAATGATTTTAGCTTCTATTGCTTGTATTTTTTCTGCCCTTTGCTATAGCGAATTTGCTTCTATGCTTCCTGTGGCGGGTAGCGCATATTTATACACTTATGCAACTATGGGAGAATTTATGGCATGGGTCATTGGCTGGGTTTTAATGCTTGAATATTTAGTTGCTTATATTGCTGTTGTGAGCGCTTGGAGCGGCTATTTTATGCAATTTATAAAAGGGTTCACCTTTTTGCCTGATTGGCTCACAAACCCTCCTGTTTATTTAATCCATGATTATTCCACTGCGGTGAATGAAATCACAAAATTAGGGCAAGACCCAAATTCTGTGATACCGCATTTTTTGGGTATTCCTTTGTGCGTTAATATTCCAAGTATTTTAATCACAGTTTATATTATCTGGACTTTGATTAAAGGAATTCAAGAATCAACCAAAATGGCAGGGGTCATGGTTGTAATTAAGCTTGGAGTTGTATTTGCTTTTATCTTTACCGGCATGTTCTATATTAAACCTGAAAACTGGACACCTTTTGCTCCAAACGGGCTTGAGGGCATGTTTATGGGCGCTTTTATAATTTTCTTCGCTTATATTGGTTTTGACGCAATCGCAACCGCAGCAGAAGAAACAAAAAATCCTCAAAAGAATTTGCCAATAGGGATTATCGGCTCTTTATTAGCTTGTACCGTAATTTATGTTTTAGTAGCTTTGGTTTTAACTGGCGTTGTTCCAATTAGCCAAATAGATGTTCAAGCGCCTATTGCTTCTGCTATGCGTATGGTTGGGCAAGATTGGGTAGCTGGGCTTATCTCAATCGGCGCATTAACGGGTTTAACTTCAGTTTTGCTTGTTATGATGTTAGCCGGAACAAGAATTTTATATGCGATGTCAAGAGATGGTTTCTTGCCAAAAGTTTTGCAGACAGTGCACCCTAAATATAAAACTCCACACGTAATCACGCTGATGACGGGGGTTGTTTGTTTAATCGGAACTTTGTGTTTAAATATTTCAGTTGCTGCAGAATTATGCAACTTTGGGACATTTGCTTCTTTTATCATTGTTTGCGTTGCAGTTTTGATTTTAAGAAAAACCCAACCTGATAGAAAAAGACCTTTCAAAGTTCCATTCTCGCCATTTGTACCTTTGGCGGGGATTATTTGCTGCGGCGGTTTAATGTTTTATTCTATGAACTTTTTGAAAACTTCAAGAGTGTTGTTCCCACTTTGGATTGTAATTGGGATTGCAATTTATTTCTTGTATGGATATAGAAAAGTTAATAGGTCTGGCGCAAAAAAAATTGATGAAAATAGTGAAAATATTGCAATTGAGGAGAATATTGAATAAAAGTGATTAAGAATATATTTAAAAATTTAGCAAACGTAAAATCTCCTCAAGAACTTTTGGAAAGAACAAAAACGGGCTCTTTGAAGAAAAGCTTAAATGCTTTTGATTTATTTGTGATTGGGATTGGTGCTGTTGTTGGTACCGGCATTTTAACAATCATAGGAACAGCTATTCAAGGCGGCCCTGAAAGCTTGGGTGCAGGTCCTGCTATCATTATTTCAATGGGGCTTGCTGCAATAGCTTGTGTATTTTCTGCTCTTTGCTATAGCGAAGTGGCTTCCATTATTCCAGTCTCGGGAAGCGTTTATACCTATACTTACGCGACTTTAGGCGAATTTGCAGCTTGGCTTGTAGGCTGGGTTTTAATGCTTAATTATGTAATTGGAAATATCACGGTAGGAAGCGCTTGGTGCGGGTATTTGACCCAATTTTTAAAAGGGTTTGAACAATATTTACCAAATTTTGTTATAAATTTTCCTATTTGGCTCAGGTCTGATGTGCGCTCTATTTATATGATGTGCGACAAATATGGGCTTGATGTCCACGATAAAATTCCATTTTTATTTAATGTTATTCCTTTTTCTATAAATCTTCCTGTGATGATTTTGACTTTGGTTTCGACATTAATTTTAATCAAAGGCGTTAAAGAATCTACAAGATTTGCTTCTATTATGGTTGGCTTAAATATCTTGATGATAGCTTCTTTTGTGGTTGTTGGCGCTTTTTATGTGAAGCCTGAAAATTGGGTGCCTTTTGCTCCAAATGGCTTAGCTGGGATTTTTATGGGTGCATTTATAATTTTCTTCGCTTATATTGGTTTTGACGCAGTTTCAACCGCAGCAGAAGAAACGAAAAACCCTCAAAAAGACCTCCCAATAGCGATTTTGGGGACATTAACTTTCTGCACTATTTTATATATTTTAGTCGCTTTAGTTTTAACTGGTATTGTGCCTTCTGGGCAAATAAATATCTCTGCTCCAATTGCAGCAGCGCTTCATTTAATAAACAAAGATTCTCTTGCCGGTTTTATTTCGATTGCTGCAGTGTGCGCATTGGCTTCTGTTTTTCTTATTTGCCAATTGGCAGCAACAAGAATTTTATATGCAATGTCTAGAGACAAATTTTTGCCTAGAGTTTTAAGAGCAATTCATAGAAAATATAGAACTCCGCACATCATGACTTGCGCCGTGGGGCTTGTGATTGCTGTGTGTAGCTTGTTTATGGATTTAAATATATCGGCAGAATTATGCAATTATGGGACATTCACTGCCTTCATCGCAATTTGCGTTGCAGTTATAATTTTAAGAAAAACTCAACCCAACTTAAAAAGACCCTTTAAAGTGCCTTTTGTGCCTTTATTTCCGATTTTAGGGATATTATCTTGCCTTGGGCTTATGATATATTCTTTCAACCAATTAAGCTCAAGCGTTGTTATGTTTGTGCTTTGGATAATAATGGGAATTGCAATATATAGCTCATTTAGCTATAAAAACTTGAGAAAATAATTATTCATCATCTTGAATTTCAAAAGTTGATTGAACATTATTTATAGAAGGTTCGTAAGCGCTAAAAATCTTTTTTGTCTTTGATACAGAGAGGATTTTTGCTCTTAGCTCTTCTTTGATTGATCCTAAAAGATTAATGTTTTCTTCTTCCATTTGGGCGATTTTTAGCCTTTTTGAATATAGATATTGGTCTTTTTTAATGTCTTCTATATAAGGTTTTTCAAAAGCCAAGATTTTATCTATCAAAATTTGTTTGTTTCTTGTTGAATTTTCAAGAGTATCCATGTCTGCTTTTAAAATCGCATTTTTTATTTCGTTGTTGAAATTTATAAGCTGTTCATATAATAAATTCAAATGGTTAGAATTGTTTGTATCTAGCATTTTTAGCCTTTTTATTCTTCTTCGTCATCATAGTCGTCGTCATAATCATCGTCATCTTCTTCGTCGATTAATTTTGAACTTTCTTCTTGATGATATATTTCGATTGCTTTTGCCCAAGTGTTTCTTAGGTTTTTCACCAATTTTAAGACTTCATCTATAGGCTCCATTTGCCTTTTTATGTTTGCTTGAACAAGCCTTCTTATAAAATATTCATATAAGCTTTGAAGGTTTGCGCTCAATTGCGGAGCTACTTCGTGGTCTAGTGTGTTTATAAATTCGTTTAAGATTTTTTGCGCACCCATTAAGTTGTTGTGCAAATCTTCTATATTTTTGTTTGTTAGCGCGATTTTTGCTTTGTTTAAAAATTGAATACAGCCATCATAGAGCATAATCAAAATTTGTTCTCTTGAAGCTGTTTCTATATTTGCTTTTTGATATTGTTGTATATATTGGTTCATTGTTTAAAATTTCCTGTTGACTAAAATTCCATTGCTAGTGTTTAAAAAACCTGTCAAATTAGATAAAATTTTTGCGCTAAAGACTTGCAAAACTTCATCTGTGTCTTTATCTATGATTAAAATATTGTTAGTATTTTCTTCGACTTTAAGTTCATATTTTTTGGTGTCGCTTAAATCGTAATTTATTATTTCTTCAAGGTTTTCTTCTTGTTTTTTTTCGCCGTTTTTGCCTTCGTTTTTTTCAAAGCCCTGCTCATTTTCTTCGTCAGGGTTGATTTTTTTGCTTGTCGCAAGTCCGTCTATTCTTTTTTGGATTTGCACATTTTGTGGTATTATGTTTTGATTATTTGGCTCCAAGCGAAGCTGGTTTGGCGATATTCCTTCTATTCCCATAAGCCTTCTTTCGTAAACAATTATAACTTATTTTACTTGTATTTTAATAAATTATATAATGTATTTATCTAAAATACCATGCTTGGTATAATTGTAGTAATAACATAAAGATTAGGAACATTAAATGCAAAAAGTTTCGGATATTGTACTTCAAAACATGAGAAATTTGCCCATTTGGGTCAAACAAGTAGTCACAAAAGAAATCTTCGAAGATTTGGAAAAGAAATTAGCTGATTTTTCAGAACTTTCTGAAACAGATAGTCTTTTTCAATCTATGTTGCCAAAGGTTAGCGTAAAGGGCAAACAAGAAATTGTTGCTCGCATGCTTAATTTGTCTGAAGCTTTTTATACTTTTTTGATTGACGCGCAAGAAGGCTGTGATATCTTTGAAATCACAATCAAAAACAACTGGTCTTTAGCAGACACAGCCAAAATTTTCATAAAGCTTTTTGAACTTGAACTTGTCATAATTTCCGATAACGACTCAGATAAGACTGTCGCTATTGCTATGTTTATCGCAGGAAAAATTAAAACAGGCGAATTCTTAAAAAGAATAGGAAAAATCGACGCACTTCAACTAGAGCAAGCAATCCGCTACCAAAAACAATTAAACGACGAAGGGCGCCATATTAAGATGGCAAGTATTTTAATTAAATTAGGCTTCATCACAAACAAAGGTCTTGATAGCTTGCTTTTATTAAAAGAAGAAGCAAAAAAACGCATGCCGGTGACAATCGGAATTGCAGCTTTGCATTTTGACGATAAAGACGCGGAGTTGACTCAAATAGATAGGCTTCAAAGAGAAGTTTCTCGCCTTGAAAGCGAAAATCTTATCATGAAAAAACGCTTGAAGAAATTGTTGAAGCTTGATGTCTAGTTTGTGTTCACACATTCCTCTTTTATATTCTACAAGAGGCGATATCCTAGACTGCATATATTATGGAAGCTTGTACCATTTTAAAGATGGAAAAATTTCTTCTTATTTAGGTGAAAGCCCAGATAAGCTTGTCTATATGCGCTCTTTAGCAAAGCCTTTACAGGCTTCTATAATGTGCGATACAAATGTAATTTCTGATTTTAATTTAAAAGAAGAAGAAATTGCGATGTTTTGCGCTTCCCATGCGGGCTCAAGTGCGCACATAAAAGTCTTAGAAAAGCTTTTAAAGAAATTTAATCTTTCTCAAGATGATTTAGTTTTAGCTCCACAAAGGCCATTAGACGACAGGGAATTTGACGGACAAAAAACAAAGCTTCAAAATAATTGTAGCGCAAAGCATATAATGATGCTTATTATGTGTCAATATTTTAATTTTAATATTAAAAATTATAATTCCCCAAATCACCCGTTGCAGAAAATAATTTTAAAAAAACAACAAGAATTGTCTGAAGAAAAATGCGAATTTTTAAGCTATGACGGCTGTTCGACCCCTCTTTGGGCAATTTCTTATGAAGGCATTTTAAGAAGCTATTTTAAACTTTTGAATGATAAAAAATATGAAATTTTATTTAATTCTATTTTAAAATACCCTAATCTTTTTGGTGGCTACAGTCGCTTTGATAGCGAAATCATTGAGCTTTCTTCAGGAAAACTTTTTTCAAAAGTGGGCGCAGGCGGGTTTGTTATAGTCTATAATTTTAAAAAAAATGAGTTTTTGCTCGTTAAAATGGCTCAAAACAACAACGAAATAAGAAGGCTTGTGACTTTAGATTTATTGAACAAATTAGGTTGGCTAGAATATAAAAAAGAAGAATATGAGATAAACCAAATAGGTCAAAAAGTCGCAAAATATCATTATGAGATAAGTTTTTAAAATAAAAATTAAGTTTAATTACAAGCTCATTGCAAACTTAATTTTTTTAGGTAGAATTTAGGTATGAAAAACGAATTTTCAAATTTAAAGTCAAGAGTGCAAAAGCAACAAAAGAAAAAAATCAGAAAAACCAGATTTTACCATTCTTTTTTAACTATTGTTCTGCTTTTGTGTATTTGCCAAATAAGCTATAGCGCTGTTTTAAATCTTGCAAAGATTGTAGTTTATCAAGCAAAAATCGTAAAAGCGCAAGATTTATATAACCAAGCGCAAAAAAGAAATAAAAATTTGAAAAATGACATACAAAACTTTGGCTCTATGCAAAAAGTGGAATCAATCGCAAGAAATAACTTGAAAATGGCGGCTAAAGACGAAGTTCTAATCATCATAAATCAGCCAAACAAAGAAGAAGATGAGCAAAGTTCAAATGAAAATAATAAATTTTTAGAATTTTTTGAAAAATTTCAAAATAAATTCAATAACGACATGACTCCCGACAAATCCCCAGATTAGCCATTAATATTATTTTTCACAACTTTAATCTCGAAATTGATATCGCAAACTTTCGCAATTGCGCTCAAAGCAAGTGCGCGCCTTTTATGCATTGCGCTTTGAATAATTTCGTTTGACCTTAATTTATTCGAGAGTGCTAATTTTTTCTTCTGCATAGCTTACCTTATTAGTACCTTTTATATTCCCTTTATCGGCATATTTAAGCAAAAACTTTAAAATTAAACAAAAAATATTATAAAAAGTTTATAAAAATTAATATTTTTTGCTAGAATATTGGTATGGAAAATAATAATTTTGAAAAAGAAATAAATGTCATAGGGGCTGGGCTTGCGGGGTCTGAGGCTGCTATTTATTTAGCAAAAAAAGGATATAAAATAAATTTATTTGAAATGCGCCCGAAGTTTCAAACAGGGGCGCATAAAACCTCTTTGCCTGCTGAAGTTGTGTGTTCAAATAGCCTAGGGGCAATGGATATCACTTCTGCTTCCGGCATGCTTAAAAAAGAAGCTTTGCTTTTAGGCTCCACTCTTTTTCAAGTTGCTCTTGAAAATTCAGTTCCTGCAGGGGCATCTTTATCTATTGATAGAGTAAAATTTAGCGAAAAAATAAAAGAAATCATATCCGGTTTTAAAAATATAAACTATATTGAAGAAAAATATGATAAAATTGACCCTAATGTCCCTACTATTATTGCCACTGGGCCATTAACTCAAGAAGATTTAATCAAAAATATAAAACAAGAATTTGATAGCGAAAATTTTCATTTTTATGATGCTATTGCGCCAATTGTGGAAAAAAATTCTATTGATTTTTCAAAAGCTTTTTTCGCTTCTCGCTGGGATAAAGGCACGGCTGATTATATAAATTGCCCAATGACAAAAGAAGAATATGAAAAATTCTATGATTTTTTAATAAATGCAAAAAGAGCGCCTTTGAAGGAATTTGAAGCGAATTATTTTGAAGGGTGTATGCCAGTAGAAGTCATGGCTTCAAGAGGAAAAGACACTTTGAGGTTTGGTCCAATGAAGCCTGTCGGGCTTTTTGATAGAAGAATACCTACGGAATTTAAGAAAAACCAATTTTATGCAGTTGTTCAATTGAGGCAAGACGACAAAATTGCTTCTTTATACAACCTCGTCGGTTTTCAAACAAACCTTCTTTGGGGAGAGCAAAAAGAGATGATGAAATATATCCCAGGGCTTGAAAATGCTTCTATTGTGCGCTATGGGGTAATGCACGCTAATACATTTATAAATTCTCCAAAGATTTTAAACAAATTTTTGCAAACAAAAAAATATGAAAATATCTTTTTTGCAGGCCAAATCACAGGGGTTGAAGGTTATTGCGAAAGCATTTCGACTGGGCTTTTGGCTGCAATAAATATGGATTTATATTTAAATAAGAAAGATATGATAGAGCTTACAAATGAAACAATGCTGGGTTCTCTTGTGGAATATATCACATATCCTGACCACAAAAAATTCCAGCCTGTGAATTCTTCTTGGGGAATAGTGAAAGAAGTCGAGGGTGACAGGAAACAATTAAAAGACAAAAAATTTAAAAACAATTTGAGAGCTACGAGAGCTTTAAAAAAGATTGAAGAAATAAAAGAAAGAATTTTATAAGGAGTTTAATTATGAAATTTCAAATAAAAAAAACAAGCGAAATAAACGAAAATTCTAATATATGTACTTTGTGTTTCGTTTTTGAAGACGATATTTTGGAAAACAAAAAAAGCGAATTATTTTCTTATTTAGATAAACTTTCGAATAATGAATTAGGAAAGCAAATTTTTGAATATAAAACAATTAAATGTGCGCATTTGGACTTATTTAAATATTCAATTTCAGATAAATTGATGACTTTCGTGTGTGGGCTTGGGAAAAAAGAAAATTTCACTTTAAAAAAGCTTTCTCAAGCAGCAGCAACAGCAGCAAGAGCAATTAAAAACTTAAATTTTGAGACTTTAACTTTGGAATTACCTACTATTGATTTCAACAGCGAAATTTCAAAAGAAGATATCGCAAGAGCAATAATCCCTGCTATTCGTATCGGGTTTTATGAATTTAAGAAATATTCAAATTCTAAAAAGATAACTTTTAAAAATATTGAAATTTTAGAAAATAATTTAACTTCTGAATTAGAAAAAAATATTCAAATAGGAGCTTATATTTCTTCTGCAATGAAGTTTGCAAAAGACTTGGTAAATGAGCCTGCTCAAAACGCGACTCCATTTGCAATCGCAAAAATTGCAAAAGAAATCGCTCAAGAAAACAATCTTGAAATTGAAATTTTTGATAAAAAACAAATAAAAGAAAAGAAAATGAATGCATATTTAGCAGTCTCTCAAGGAAGTGTGCATGAGCCATATTTTATACATTTAACCTATAAACCAGAAGGCGTTATAAGAAAAAAAGTCGCTCTTGTGGGAAAAGGGATTACTTTTGATGCAGGCGGTATGAATATCAAACCAGCAACTTCTATGCTCACTATGAAAGATGACATGACAGGAGCTGCAAGCGTTCTTTCAATTATTCAAGCAGTATCTAAGATGAAACTTGATATCGAGCTTCATATCATAAGCGCGCTTTGCGAAAACATGACATCAGGAAGTGCTTATAAACAAGGGGACGTCTTGACTGCGATGAATGGAAAAACTATAGAGGTGGACAACACAGACGCCGAAGGAAGGATAACTTTAGCTGACGCATTGTGCTTTGCGGACACTTTAGGAGTAGATGAAGTAATCGATATTGCAACTTTAACAGGAGCGGTTATTGTTTCTTTAGGAAATAACATAACAGGGGTTATGGGGAACAATCAAGAACAAATTGATAAATTCATAGAAATTTCAAAGAAATCTTGCGAAAATACTTGGCAAATGCCAATTTTAGAAGAATTGAAAGACAATTTGAAATCTGAAATTGCAGACTTTAAAAACACAGGCGGAAGAAACGCAGGCACTTCAACTGCTGCTTGGTTTTTGTCTAATTTCACAAAATCAAATAAATGGCTTCATTTAGATATTGCAGGAACTGCATATTTAGATAAATCTAATAAAGAGACTTTGCAAGGTCCAACGGGCGTGATGATTAGAAGTTTGATAAACTATTTAATCGGCTAAAATTTAAATAAAACAAAATTAGCCTGCTAATGCTTGAGCCATTTCGTTCTTAAGCATTTCTTGTGCATCTTCTTCGACGATTGCTGCAGGGTAGCCGGCATGGTGAATTCTAGGGATAAGCCAATCTGCGCTATAGACAACGTATTTTGGAGAATTGTCGTCTGTATCTACACAAACAAAGCTCAAGTTGCCTTTTGGGTCAGTTTTATAGTCCACGATTGTGATTTCGTGTCCGTTTATGATTTTATTTGGCAAACCGTCTTTTTCTGGGCTGTAGTTTGGAAGCTGAGACCTTCCCGAGGATTCATTTGTGTCCACGCAACCTATGATGACGTCGTCGCCTGAGTCTATTGTGTCTTTGATGTGTTTTTTGATTTTATCGAAAGAGCAATTGTAGCCTACGAGGTTATTGTCGTCATCAATTTTTTGGTAAACAAGAGAAGTGATTTCTTTGTTTTTCATGATGGATTCAACATAAGTTTTTTCAACTTCAATAAGCCCTTGTGGGCTTGAGTTTAAGCTTCCTGCTCTTAAATCCGTTAAAGAATTATATGTATTTTGAGAGCCTATTTGCATAATGGCACTTTGGACTAATACGTCCGCCACGTTTCTTTCTCCTGGGTCCCAGTTTCTTGTTTGGTTTTTGGCTCTTAAATATGCGTTTTTGTCGGCTGTGATTTCGACATTTACTTTGTCAAAAGTGAAGCCACTCGTTTTAGATTCCATTAATTCTAAAATCGCAACTGCTTCAAGAGGGTTTTTAGAAAGCGAACTTAAATTTATACTAGAGACCACTTTCATATCTTCGCTTGATAATTTATTCACCCAACGCGCGTATTCTGCAGGATACTTGTCCGCTAAGTTCACTTCGCAAGAAGCTGCAGCGCACACGCCCGACTTTTCTACGTCCATTGTTTTTGGGTTTTGCGAAGCAGGATCAGACTTAGGCAAGCCATCTAAAATTTCTTTTTTTTCTTCTTTTGGAATGTCTCCAAAAGTTTGAGTTATAATAGAAGGGCTTAAAATGTTATCTAAAACATTTAAAATAAGCATTTTTTTATCTAAGTCAAAAGCTCTTTTTTGAGAAGCGATTTCATATAAGTTATCTAAAACGCTCGAATTGTCGTTAGAATTTCTGTTTAATAATTTTCCGCTTTTTAATAAGCGCTCCAATTGTTCTCTTGGCTTTAAGCCGCCAGAAAGAGGCGAAGGTTGCGCATTTTTTAGAAAATTTAGAAGATATTCATATTTTTCTTTATCTTGTTTGTTGTTTAAGCTTGTGTTTATTTTGGCAATTTTGTTTTGGCCTAAAAATATAGGCAAATTTTGGCTCAAGAAAGGCGCTGTCGCATTTTGTTTGTTTGTTTTTGCGAAAGCTTTTTTGGGTGTTATTGATGATATCTCGCTGTTGCGGCTTGGGCTTAAGCTGATTTTTTGCAACATGATATAATACGACCTTTCTAGTTATATAAAAAACGAGATTAGAAAAAAATTGTTAAATTATCATAATAATATTAACACAATTTAATATTTAATATAGAATATAATTAAGGATAACAAACTTTTGAAGGATAAAATGGAAAATATGGTTGCAAAGCTTGAAAACGCAGATTTGGTGAATGCTTATAATACAATTAATTGCGAAATAGAAGCAATTCAAGAGCTCAAAAATTTACTTGATGATAAATTGTCTAAGGCTCTTGATATGATAGAGATGTCTAAAGGAAGAGTAATTTTGACTGGCATGGGAAAATCCGGCCACATCGCGAAAAAAATCGCAGCTTCCCTTGCTTCTACGGGCACTCCTTCGTTTTTTATGCACCCTGCTGAAGCAAGCCATGGCGACCTTGGCATGGTGACAGAAGAAGATGTTATAATCGCAATTTCAAACAGCGGCGAATCAAGAGAACTTGTGGACGTTTTAAACTATTCAAAAAGATTTGGAATAAAATTAATTGCAATCACAAAAAATCCTGAAAGTTCCCTTGGAAAAGCAGGCGACATAGTTTTATTACTTCCAAACTCAAAAGAAGCTTGTCCTTTGGGGCTTGCTCCCACTTCTTCTACGACAGCAACTTTAGTCTTAGGAGACGTCATTACAACGGGTTTAATCGAAAGAAAAGGTTTTTCAAAAGCGCAATTTAACCAAAGGCACCCAGGAGGAAAATTGGGCTCAATCTTGCAAAGAGTAAAAGATATTATGCACGTTGGCTCTGAAATGCCATTGTTAAAAGAAAGCGCAAATATCAATGAAATTATTTTGGAAATGACTACAAAAAGGCTTGGTTGTGTCGGCTTCGTCGATGAAAATGGCGATTTTAAAGGAATTTTCACAGATGGCGACTTGAGGCGCTGCATTAATCAAGATTTAAAAAATGCAAAAGCAAAAGATATCATGACTAAAAAACCAATCACGATTTCAAAAGACATTTTTGCAACTGAAGCGGTTAAAATCATGAATGACAAAAAAATCACAAATTTATTTATAGTTGAAAACAATAAACCGGTAGGCGTTTTACATATCCATGATTTGTTGAAAAATGGGGCTGCTTAAGGTTTATAAAGGCTTTATTTATGGCTTTTAAAAATGATTTTATAAGGCAACAAGTAAAAAACATGCCGAAGCTCCCAGGGTGCTATCAATATTTTGATAGCAATGGTGAGATTATCTATGTCGGCAAAGCAAAAAATCTTTATAACCGCGTCAATAGCTATTTTATGGGCGACAAGTCGGATAACGCGAAGTTATCTGTCATGGTGCCTAAGATTGAAAAAATTGAATGCATTGTTGTGAATTCTGAAATCGAAGCTTTGATTTTAGAAAATGAGCTTATAAAAAAATATAAGCCTAAATATAACATTTTACTCAAAGACGACAAAAAATTTCCTTATTTTGTAATCACAAACGAAGATTTTCCAAGAATAGTAATCGCAAGAAAATCAAACAAAAACAAAATAAAAGGGAAATATTTTGGCCCTTATACCGATTCTAGGGCGATGTGGGCGACTTTAGAAGTTGTGTATAAAATTTTCCCAATCAAAAAATGTAAAACTCCAAAATATAAATCTCGCCCTTGTCTTTATTATGACATCAAGCAATGCCTTGCTCCTTGTCAAAATAAAATTTCAAAAGAAGAATATCAAAAAATTATAAAAAATGTTGAGCTTTTTTTGTCGGGAAAAAGAAGCGAACTCATCAAAATTTTAACAAAGCAAATGCAAATATATTCCAAAAATTTGGATTTTGAGCGTGCTTTGCTGATGAGAAATTCAATAGACGATATAAATAAAACACTAGAAAAACAAAATGTTGTTTTTGAATCCACAAAGTCAAATTATGATTACATTGGAGTTGAAAATTCTCAAAATAACATCTGTATTTCGATTTTAGAAATCAGACAAGGGCGCCTCATAAACAAAAAAGATTTTTCTTTTTCAAAAAATACTTCAAACGATGTCGAATTTGATGAAATCATACAAAACGCAATAAGGGAATATTATATCCTTTTAAACGACGAAGATTTGCCTTCAAAGATTGTCTTGTCTGATGTTTTTTCTGATATTGAATTATATAAAAATTGGCTTTCTTTGAGAAAGAAAAAAGATGTAAATATCATAAAAGCAAGGACAAATACAGATAAAGAAATTTTAAAAATTGCCCAAAAAAATGCAAAATTTAACCTTGAACAATTGAAATTAAAAGAACTCGCCCAAATCCAAAACGACTATAACGAAGTGGGCTCTTATATTCAAGAAAAGCTGAAATTAGATAGATTTCCGCACACAATAGAATGTTATGACATTTCTCATATCCAAGGCACAAATACAGTGGCTTCTGGGGTATATTTTGAAAATGGCATGCCCAAAAAATCAATGTATCGAAGATATAAATTAAAAACTTTAGAAAAAGGTGAAGTGGACGATTTTAAATCCATGAGAGAAATCTTGTCTCGAAGGTTCAAAAGAATAAAAGAAGGAAAAATTCCTGCTCCGGATTTAATCATAATCGACGGGGGAAAGGGACAATTGTCCTCGGTAATTGAGATTATGGAGAAATTTGAGCTTAAATTAAATATAGTTTCTTTAGCAAAAAGAGAAGAAGAGGTCTTTTTGCCTCATAATTCAAAACCCGTGATTTTGCCAAGAAATTCTGCTCCTTTGTATCTTTTTCAAAGAATTAGAGACGAAGCGCATAGGTTCGCAATCACTTTCCATAGGCAATTAAGAAGCAAAAGTGCTTTAAAATAATCAAAATTAGATTAAAAACTTAAGCTATTTAGCCTTGACAATATTTCTTTATTTAATACTATAGTATTAAGGTCTGGCGACATGGCCAAGTGGTAAGGCAGGAGCCTGCAAAGCTCTTACCCCCAGTTCGAATCTGGGTGTCGCCTAATTTAAAAATTATCTAATATAACTTATATGCAAAAGCAAGGTTTCCCTTGCTTTTTATTTTCCATTTATAAGTATTTAAATTATTAGAAATATTTAAAAAGAAACTCTTTATTCTTCGTTCAAAGACAAAACTGCCATAAATGCTTCTTGTGGGATTTCTACGTGGCCCACTGATTTCATGCGCTTTTTGCCTCGTTTTTGTTTTTCTAAAAGTTTTCTTTTTCTTGAAATATCGCCCCCGTAACATTTATCAAGCACAGATTTTCTTAAAGCCTTGATATTTGTTCTTGCGATAATTCTTCCGCCGACTGCTGCTTGGATTGCGACTTCGAAAAGTTGTCTTGGAATGATTTCTTTTAGCTTTGCTGTCAATTTTTGCCCAATAGCATAAGCGCTATCTTTGTGGCAAATGACAGAAAGTGCGTCTACGACTTCGTTTGCCAAAAGAATATCCATCTTTACAAGGTCAGATTTTTTATAATCACAAAATTCATAATCCAAAGAAGCATAGCCTTTTGTCCTTGATTTTAATTGGTCATAAAAATCGGTAATCACTTCCGACAATGGAATTTGGTATTCAAGATTTACCCTTACGTCATCAATATATTGCATGTTGATAAAAATTCCGCGCTTATCTTGGCACAATTCCATCAATGTTCCAACAAAATCGTTTGGCGTGAATAAATTCACTCTTACATAAGGCTCTTCAATATAGTCTCTATATTGCGCGTCTGGAAGCTCTGCAGGGTTATCAATTTCTACAATCTCGCCATCAGTTTTGTGCACTTTATAAATTACGGAAGGCGCTGTTGTGATTAAAGAAAGGTCATATTCTCTCTCTAGCCTTTCTTGGGCAATTTCCATGTGGAGCATTCCTAAAAAGCCGCAGCGAAAGCCAAAACCAAGAGCGTTCGAGGTTTCTGGTTCGTATGTGATTGAGCTATCTGATAATTTTAACTTTTCAAGAGCTTCTTTTAATTCTTGATAGTCTTCGTTGTTCACAGGATAAAGCCCAGAAAAAACCATAGGTTTTGCTTCTTTATAGCCTTCAAGCGCTTCTTTTGCTGGGCTTTCAACGTGAGTTATTGTGTCTCCCACAAACCTTGTGATTTCTTTAATCGAGCCTGCAAAATAGCCAACCTCTCCTGTTTTTAAGACATCGACTTTGTTTCTGTTTGGGTTTAAAAAGCCTAGTTCGACTACTTCAAACTCTCTTCCTGTCGCCATAAATTTAATCTTGTCTCCAAGCTTAATTGAGCCATCGACTACTTTAAAAAAGCAGATTGTCCCTAGATATGCATCGTATGCGCTATCAAAAACAAGAGCCCTTAAGGGTTTATCCGATGTGTCATCTGGAGATGGAATATATTCTACAATTGCTTCTAAAACATCTTCTATCCCCTCGCCCGTTTTTGCGCTTACTGGGATTGCCATAGAAGCGTCTATTCCTAAAACATCTTCGATTTCTTTTTTCACTCTTTCGACATCCGCTGAAGGCAAGTCGATTTTATTTATGATTGGAATAATTTCTAAGTTTTGCTCAAGCGCAAGATAAACGTTCGCTAAAGTTTGCGCTTCCACCCCTTGAGTCGCGTCCACGATTAAAAGAGCACCTTCGCAAGCAGCCAAGGAGCGAGAAACTTCATAAGAAAAATCCACGTGCCCTGGGGTGTCGATTAAGTTCAAAATATATTCTTTGCCATTTTTGGCTTTATAGTTCATTTTTGCGGCATTTAGTTTGATTGTAATGCCTCTTTCTCGCTCGATATCCATAGTGTCCATAAGTTGGTCTTGCATATCCCTTTTTGCGATTGTTCCTGTTTTTTCGAGCAATCTGTCTGCTAAAGTAGATTTGCCGTGGTCGATATGAGCGATTATGCTAAAATTTCTAATGTGTTCTAGTTTTTTCATAGAATTTATTATACAATAAAAATTTATAAACGCTTGAAATTTTTTTTTCACCAACGTAAAATAATAGTACGATATTATCACTTGAAGGAATTTGTAATGAAAAAAGACATTCACCCAGATTACAAAAAAACAACTATAAAATGTGTATGCGGTAACGAAATCGAAACAGGTTCTGTTGAAGAAAACATCACAGTTGAAATTTGTAATGCTTGTCATCCATTCTATACAGGCAACCAAAAAATCTTAGACTCCGAAGGTAGAGTTGAAAGATTTAAAAAACGTTACGAAAAAAAATAGTTGTAAAAAATTATCATTTGGCTGGTTTTTCTACCAGCCAAATTTTTAGCTAAATTTAGTTTAAATTTTTTATTAATTTGTTCAGGAGAAAAGGATTATTTATGCCTAAAAAAGAGCTTGAAGTTGAATTGATTTCAATTCCATCGAATTTGTTAGACGTAATTTACACGGCTTGTCGCACTTGCTATAGCGCAGATGGAGCTGTTGAAATTTTCAAAAACATCACTTCTGACGACGAAAAAAAGCTCAATTTAATCAAAAGAGTGATTTCCTCTGGGCATTATTCTACAATCGAGCATGTTCAATTGTCTTTTGCGATAAACAACGTTTCTCGCGCTTTGACACATCAGCTTGTGCGCCATCGTCACATGAGTTTTTCTCAAAAGTCTCAAAGATATGTCAAAGAAAAAGGCGAATTTGACTATGTAATTCCTTTTGAAATTGCAAAAAAACCTGAATTGGCTAAAAAATTTGAAGATTTCATGAAAGAAATTTCAGACCGTTACCAAGAATTTATTGAAGCAGGGATTAAAGCAGAAGACGCAAGGGCGATTTTGCCAAATGCGACAGTGAGCTCTTTGGTTGCGAGCTTGAATTTAAGAGAACTTATACATCTTGCGAATTTGAGGCTTTGCACTCGAGCACAAGGCGAAATCAGGGCTCTTGTTAAAAAAATGTGTGAACTGGTAATAGCGCGCGAGCCTTGGCTTAAGGAACATCTTGTTCCAAAATGCGAACGTTTAGGCTATTGCGACGAAGACAAATCTTGCGGAAGGGTAAAAACTAAAAATGGATAATTCAATGTTTGAAAAAGTTGAACGCATTGAAAAGCGTTATCAAGAATTAGGGCAATTGGTTCAAAAGCCCGAAATTATTCAAGATTATGAAAAATTCCGTGATTTATCAAAACAAAGAAAAACCATGGAAGAAACAGTAAACATTTATTATAAATATAAAGAAGCAAAAGAAGCAATTGAATCCGCAAAAGAGCTTATCCATGGCGAAAAAGACACGGATATGAAAGAATATTTAAACAACGAAATTAAAGAAAACGAAGCAAAAATCGAAGAATTTGAACAAAAGTTGAAAGTTCTTTTGCTCCCAAGAGACCCGATGGACGAGAAAGACATTATGCTTGAAATCAGGGGCTCGGCAGGAGGAGACGAAGCAAATATTTTTGCAGGCGACTTGATGAGAATGTATTTAAGATATGCTCAAACAAAAGGTTGGCAGACAAAAATCTTGTCGATTAATGAATGTGAAGCAGGTGGCGTTTCTGAAGTCGTTATTTCAATCAAAGGTGACGCTGTGTATTCTCAATTGAAATATGAATCAGGTGTACACAGGGTTCAAAGGGTTCCTCAAACAGAATCTCAAGGAAGAGTCCATACTTCGACTGCTACTGTTGCGGTTATGCCTGAAGTTGATGATGTCGAAATTGAAATCAGACCGGAAGACATTGAAATGTCCACAGCTCGCTCTGGGGGCGCTGGCGGACAAAACGTAAACAAGGTTGAAACTGCAGCTCGCTTGTTCCACAAACCTACTGGGATTATGATTTTCTGTACAGAAGAACGTTCCCAACTTCAAAACAAAGAAAGAGCTATGCAAATTTTAAAAGCAAAGCTATATGACATGGAAGTTCAAAAACAAATGCAAGAAGTGACCGACCTTCGTCGTTCTCAGGTGGGAACTGGAGATAGGTCTGAAAGAATTAGAACTTATAATTTTCCACAAGGCCGCTTGACTGACCATAGAATAGGTCAAAACCTAGACGTCAGAGAAGTCATTGAAGGAAATTTGGATAAATTAATCAACATGTTGATTGAATATGACCAAAAGATGAAAATGGAAAAATTGGCTGAAGCAGGCGAATAGCTTTAGTTTTAAAGTTCTTCAAAATTTTTTAAAGGTCTCGAAGAGACCTTTTTTAATACTTCTTCAAAGTTTTCTATGGGCTCAAACCTGTATCCGCAGCCGTCTTTTAAAGCTGCCCCCATTTTAAAGATGTCCTCTTGTGGATAATTTTTGCAAATGGAACATCTTCTTTTGTGGTCTTTACAAAGCCTTTTTTCTTTGTCAAATTTGTTGCATTCAAAAATCAGCCCAAAATCGTCTTTAGAGATAGCTGAAATATAATGATAAAAAGGATAAGAGCTCGTTTTTTGCAGTTCAAAAAATTCTTCTTTTGTTTTTATGATTTTGCCTGCATGAAAAATATAAATATTTTCGCAGCAGCAGCCGCATTTTTTGCATTCGCCAAATCTGTAATAGCGCTTTTTCAAAATGATTTTATAATAAAATTTTTTAATTTTTTCAATTAATTTCTTGAGTAACATCATTTATAAAATCGCTATTGCCTAATAGTTCGTTTAAAATATCGTCTTTAAAAAGCTCCAAATTGTCGTCTAGCGCTTTTGAGACAACCAAAGAGTTTGCTTCTTTTTCGTCTGTTTCCATTAAAATATTGGAAAAAGTTTTAATATCTTCTTCTCTTTGATATTTTTCAAATGCCAAAGAAGATATCTCCGATTGGTCGACAAAGTAGTTTTTGTCTCGTTCTATTGGGCTTTGCGTGCCCTCTAGCGAAATTCTATCCAAACTATGACTTTGCGTGATTAACTCTGAACTTGAATTTTGAATTTTATCCAGCATATATCCCTAAGTCTATTTATTCTATAGTTATATTTTACTACAATTTTCATTTTTTAAACTATACTAAAGGTTGATTTTTTCGCCGTTATGAAGCTTTTTGTCTAAATAATTTAAATCATTTTCTTTGTAATTTTTTAAATATTCGATTGCTTCTTTTGGTGTTTTTGCGACAAAATAAATCTCTCTTGATTCTTTTGAGGCAAATTTTTTCTCTATAATTTCGTTAAAAAATTCAACAAGTTTTGTGTAAAAACCGTTTGTGTTTAAAAGAATAATAGGTTTTTTGTTGTAGCCAAGCTGTTTTTGAACTATCATCTCGCTTAATTCTTCTAATGTTCCAAAGCCACCGGCTAAAGCTATGACCGCTTGCGATAATTCGTCCATCTTGGCTTTTCTTTCTCTCATGCCTTTAGTTAAGATGAATTTTGTACAATCTCCTTCTTTTATTCCTAAATTATAAAGTTTTTCAGGCATTACGCCTATGATATCTGCGCCATTTAGCCTTGAAGCATTAGTGGCTTCTCCCATAAGCCCAAGGTTAGAGCCTCCATAGACCACATTAAAGCCATTTTGCGCCAACAATTTTCCCATCATATAAGCGTCGTCAAAATAGACTTTGTCGATATAGTCGCAAGAACTTGCAAAAACGCACACATTTTCAATTTTATTTAAATTTTTTTCCATTTATCTCTCGTTTCTTTTTTTCTGATTTTTAAAAATTAAGTAGAATAAATAAGGCGATTTTATTAAAAATTTTAGCTTTAATTTGTCTAATAACAATATTCTATCGTCAAAATAAAAATTTTCTAATTCATAATTTTTAAAAATAAAAGCCATTCTTTTAATGAAGTCCAGTTTTTCTTCTTTTTTAAGCCTTAAAAATTTCCAAAAATAAGCTCTAAATTCAAACAAAATTTTGTTTGGAAGAAAATCCCTCAGCTGAAAATTTTGATTTAAAAAATTATTAATTTCATCAAATTCTAAAAATATTTCGTTTATTTTACTTAAAGAATTTATGCTTGAAGCCTCGTTCTCGTCTATTCTATAGTTATAAAGGGGCGAATTTATAAGCTTTATTTTATTTACCAAGCACATCGTCTTAAAATGGAATGAAGTGTCTTGAAAGCTTGCGCCTTGAGTGTTTAAAAAGCGAATTTCGTTTTTGTCCAGAAAAGATTTTTTATATAGCGCGCTCCAAATACTTGGCTTTATCAAAACAAGGCTTTCTTTTTCGCCATTAAAGTTTTTGTTTAGGTCATAAGTTTTAAAAATTTTACCCGATTTAATAAAATTGAAGCTCGATTTTATGATTTCATATTCTTCAAAATATTTTGACATTATGGAAAGCGCGTTTTTTTCGAGCCAATCGTCCGCTTCTAAAATTCCTATGAATTCCCCTTTTGCCCTTGAAAGCGCTATATTTAAGCTATTTCCGTAGCCTGTATTTCTTTTGTTTATGATTTTTATTCTTTTGTCTTGTTTTTGCATTGCTTTTATGACAGCCAAAGATCTATCTTTTGAGCCATCATTTATAACAATAATTTCTATATCTTTAAAAGTTTGCTCGAGCGCGCTTTTCAAGCATTTTTTTATAGTTTTTTCGCAATTATAAACAGGAATTAAAATCGAAATTTTTGGCATTTTTAAATATTTGCTTCCAAAGTTTCATAATAAACAGTATAAATTTCGTTTGTCGAAAATCTAGCATGCCCGCCATGGATTGGGACAAAAACAAACCCTGCTACATAAAAAGCGAAGTTTCCTGCTTGGTACAATGGATATACCCAAATGGAGCGGTTTGCGCCGGTTTTTTTAATACTTCCGTAAAAAACGATGTTTGGGTTTGAATCAACAAAGAAATTATCCACAACAACGCTTTCAGGCACTCCCATCTTGTCTGAAGAAGAGATAGTTTCCACTCTGCCTGTGATTTTGGTGCCTTTTGGGAGTTTGTTTTTCCCTAAAGTAAAATCTTTAATTGTGAAAAAGCTCAAAAATTGCCCTTCTTTGGAATTTTTGTCTGCTTTAAAATTCTTATCTATTTTTATTAAAATAGGAATTTGTTTTTTTGTGAAATCATATTTTGCCTTTGTTCTGATTTTTGTGATTTTAGTGAATTTTTTGGCTTTTTTAATGAAATCGTCCTCGATTATGTTTTTTGCGTTTTTATCTTTTTTGCCGTTTGAAATTCCATCAGAATTTTTTGAAATAAAGTCTGAATTAATAAGCTCGTCTTGGATTTTGTCCTCCAAGACGTTAAATTTAGTGGCTCTTAATTTAAGGGCTGTTTCAAAAGAATTTATGCTATCTAAAAGTTCGTCTTTTATTTCTTCTTTTTCGGGTGAAATTTTTGCTGCTTTTTGAGCATTTTTGCTTAAAAGAATATCCTCAATTTCGTCACAAAAACCTTGGCTTTGGCAAAAATTCGCCAAAATCAAAGAAAAAATTATGAAGAAGTATTTGAATTTTTTTAGCATATCAATATTTGTAATTTATCGTTTTATTTGAATTATTTTCCACTTTTTCTAATAACATCATTCTATTTTCCCTTGAAGTTAATAAGAAATTTTGATAGTAGATGTTGTTTGAATAAGGGTTATCAATCAAAGCTGCTGGGTATTTTGTATAGATATATTCATAAATTTTCATCATTCTTCTTGAAGCTAAAGAGTGGTTTGAGAAGATATCGTATCTATATTGTTTTTGGAGTTTGTTCATAATTGTGATGATTGCAAGAGGGTTGTAGCCTGCGTTTATCACGATGTCTACCGCCATTTTGTCGGCTTTTTCGTCATATTTATTTGGAGCAACCCAATAATTTAAGATTGAAATATAGCCTCTAAAAATGCCTTCATAAGTATCTATGCCATGCGCTATTTGGTGCGCTAAAAGCCCAGCTAGTTCGTCATCAGAATCTAGATAAGGGATTACATCTGGCTTTAGCCAAATT
>CAKURL010000021.1 GCA_934675685.1 uncultured Candidatus Melainabacteria bacterium
GTCAGCAGCTTCTATTCCTGTTGCAATCAGAGAAGGAATAGATTCAGGCAAAATCAAACTACCTGCTACTTTTATGCTAAGCGCTTTTGGGGCTGGCATGACAGGGGCGAATGCAATTATTAAACTGGATAAAGAAATATAATAAATAGGAGAAAAAGTATGAAAAGACGAGTAGTAGTGACCGGCATGGGCTGCGTAACGCCTTTTGGAGTTGGTGTTTCAACTCTTTGGAATAATTTAAAAGAAGGAAAAAGCGGAGTTAGATATTTAACTTTAGATAAAGAAAAACATTTGGTTCATATCGGGGGGCAAGTTCCTGAATTTGACACTACTCCTTATGTAGACCCAAAAGACGCAAGAAGAATGGATAAATTTATTTTGTGTTCGGTGGTAGCTGCGCAATTGGCTATGGAAGACTCTGGTCTTGATTTAGAAAAAGAAGACAGAACAAGAATAGGGGTAATCGCAGGCTCTGCTGCAGGCGGTTTAGAAACAATTCAAAAAAACCACGAAGTAATGCAAGCAAGAGGCTACCACAAATGTTCTCCATTTATGGTTCCTATGATGATTTCAAACATGGCAGCAGGTAAAATTTCAATCAAATATGGCTTAAGAGGCATGTCAAAAGCAATCTTAACAGCATGCTCTACAGGTGCACACTCAATTGGCGACGCAGCTCGCGCTATTCAATGTGACGACGCTGATATCATGCTCGCAGGCGGCGCAGAAGCTGGTATTTGCGATATGGGAATAGGCGCATTTACTTCTGCAAAGACTCTTTCTCGCTCAAACGACGAACCGGAAAAAGCTTCAAGACCTTATGACACAAAAAGAGATGGCTTTATTATGTCTGAAGGCGCTGGAATTTTAGTTTTAGAAGAAAGAGAACACGCAATCAAAAGAGGAGCTAAAATTTATGCGGAACTCGTTGGCTACGGTCAATCTTCAGATGCTTATGACATGGTAGCACCGGATCCAGAAGGAAATGGCGCAATTTTAGCTATGGAATTAGCTTTAAAAGAAGCTCATTTAAAACCGGAAGATGTAGATTACATTAATGCCCATGGGACATCGACCCATGTGGGAGATATTGCTGAATCTAAAGCAATTGAAAAATTGTTTGGCGACAAAGACCACAACAAAAAGTTGTCTGTTTCTTCTACAAAATCCATGACAGGTCACATGCTAGGAGGCGCTGGTGCAATCGAAGCTATTATTGCAATTGAAGCTTTAAATACCGGAATTATTCCTCCTACAATCAACTTAGACGACCAAGACCCAGAAGTCGCAAACTTAGACTACACTCCACATAAAGCTGTGAAAAAAGATGTAAAAGTTGCGATGTCGAATTCTTTTGGTTTTGGCGGACACAATTCTGTATTAATATTTAGCAAATAATTTTTAAAAACCGCATGCTTTTGTGTGCGGTTTTTATAGTATAATTGATATTATGAAAAACAAAGAAAATAACGAAAACAAAAAAATCAAAGTCGCTTTCCCGCACATGGGTACAATTTATGTTGCTTGGGAAATGGCGCTTAAAAAAATGGGCGTGGAGCCTTATATCCCTCCATACACAAGCAAAAAGACTTTGTCTTTGGGGACTAAAAATTCTCCTGAAGCAATTTGTCTTCCTTATAAATTAATCTTAGGAAATTTCATTGAAGCCATTGAAGGCGGAGTTGATTATGTTTCTATGATTACTTCCCCTGGGATTTGCCGTCTTGGGGAATATGGAAGAAACATAGAACAAGTTTTAATCGAGATGGGCTACAGCGCAAATTATATCGAGCTTAGCTTGTACGATGGCATAAAGGGCATGATAGACTATCTTTCTCGCCTTTCTGGTTCAAAAAACTATTTAAAAATGTTAAATGCTATCTATCTTGCAATAAGGACTGTGTTTGCGGTTGATGAATTGCAAAATTTCTTGTCATACCATAGAGCAAGAGAAATCCACAAAGGCGATAGCGAAAAAGCTTTTAACAAAGCAATTAGATTAATCAGAAAAGCAAACAATTCAAGAGAATTGTCAAAAGCTTTAAAAGAAGGCTTGAGAGAAATCTCGAATGTTGAAATAGACAAAAATAGAGATATTTTATATGTTGATTTGACTGGCGAAATCTATATCGTAAACGACGAATTTTCAAACCAAAATATGGAGCGCGAACTGGGTGCTATGGGAGTTCAAGTTAGAAGGTCTCTTACGATTTCTTCATTTTTGAAAGACGCTATTATTCCAAAAATGTTTAAAAAAGGCGAAACACATCTTGAGCGCGCATATAGACTGGCAAAACCTTATCTTATGAGAGACATTGGAGGCGATAGCTTAGAATGTATTTCTGATGTTTTATATGCAAAAGAAAGAAACATTGATGGCTTAATCCACGTTTCTCCTTTCACTTGCATGCCAGAAATCATGAGTCAAAACATTTTCCCAAAAATGAGAGAAGATGTGAACCTTCCAATTTTGACTTTGATTATGGACGAACAAACAGGCCGCGCAGGCTATATCACTCGTCTTGAAGCTTTTGTTGACTTGATGAGAAGAAAGAAAATGAAAGCAAAAATTGAGCAAAGAAAGCTTGAAAATAAAGAACAAGAATTAGAAAAAGCGGCCAAATAAGCCGCTTTTTTATTATTTTTCTTCGCTTTCAATTTTATTAATTTTTTTATCATTGTTTTTATATTTCAGGTGCAGCCCCATATCTATCAGCAAAAAGAACATGTTGAAAAGATACAGCCATATTACCCAATCGCGATAGAAAAATAATTTGTGTATTACGCCAAAAACATATCCCAATAAAATTAAGCAAGAAAAAGTGAAGCTTTTTCCGCCAACCGATTTTGATTTAAATGTTTTGTATGCTGCAATTGGCCAGCTTGCGCCAAAACAAACCATCATGCCTGCTTCAAATACGCTCATAAATTTCCTTTCTGAAAAATAATTCAAAATTCCGAAATTTATTTTAGCGCTTGAAAAACTATTTTGCAACAATTATCTTAAAAATTTTTGAACAAATGGGCTGTGGCTTCCTTCTCTTTTAAAATGTCCGTTTGGCTTGCCATTTAAGATTTCATCAAACCAATTTTGGTGCTCTATTTCTTCGTGCAAAATCGCTTTTGCAAGGTCATAAGTTCTAAAATCTTTTTGATATGTCATTTTGCAAATTTCATTGTAGCCGTTTGCCGCGCATTCTTCTGCTTCTTTTAAAATTCTTATGATTTCTTTTGCGTCGGTTTTTTCTTTTGGAAGCTTTGCGGGCTTGCAAGAAGCCATTGAGTAAAATTCCGCTAAACAATCAGGAAGCTCGCCTCCTAGTTCATAAATTCTTTGTACCAATGCTTCGTAGTGGTTCCTATCTTCAATTCTCGCGTCTTCCACGATTTCTTTCAAGCTTTCACCTTCAAAGCCTACTAAATTGTTTCTTAAAAGCATATAATGATAATAAGTGGATATTTCGCTCGCTGCGTTTTTAATTAATGTTTGGATTAATAAATCTGTATCCAGTCCGTTTTCTTTTAACATATTTTTTGTAAATTCTGACATTTTTTCTCCTTTCTTTAAAAGCGATTTTTTAAGTTATTCCATATTATTTTTGAAAAATATTTTTTTTAAATTCACCTTTTGTCTAAAATATTTTTTTATATTAAAATAATTGTATTATGTTGAAGAATTATTTTATTAAGATTACAAAAGACGCAATTGATTGCGCAATTAAAAACAATGAATTAGGCGAAACAAAAGAGCTTTCTTTTGAGCTAGTGTGCGATGCACCAAAAAACAAAGACTTTGGTGATTTGGCGATAAATATTTCTGCTTTGGCAAGAACTGCTAAAATGGCACCTCCAAAGATAGCTGAAATTGTAGCTAGCCACATTGAAGCAAAAAACTTTAGCGTAAACACGGTTGCTGGGTTTATTAATTTCAAATTAGAAAAAGAATTTTTAAATGACATCGTAAAAGATATTTTAGATAAAAAAGACGATTACTTAAAAGTCGACATAGGTCATGGCGAAAAAGTAAACATTGAATACGTGAGCGCAAATCCAACAGGGCCTTTCCATATTGGACATGGCAGATGGGCAGCTTTAGGCTCTGCTCTTGCTTCCATTATGAAATATGATGGCTATGACGTTTTTCAAGAATTTTATATAAATGACGCTGGAAATCAGATAAATAAATTGGCAAAATCCCTTGAAATCAGGGTGCGCCAGCTTCAAGGCGAAAAAATCGAGATGGAAGAAGGGCTTTACCCTGGAGAATATCTAATCGATTGCGCTAAAAGATATCTTAAAGACAACAAGGGCTTGTCTTATGGCGATTTTGCAAAAGCAGACATGCTAAGACAACAAAAAGAATTATTAGAAAAATTTGGCACACATTTTGACTTATTTTTCTCTGAATTAACTTTATATAATGATGGCGAAGTGGATAAAGCTATGGAGTCATTAAAGAAATCAGGAAAAATATATGAAAAAGATGGCGCTACTTGGTTTAGAAGTTCTGACTTTGGAGACGACCAAGATAGAGTTTTAGTGAAAACTGATGGCAAAAATACATATTTGACAGCAGACATTGCATACCACAAAAACAAGCTGGATAGAGGGTTCGACCGCCTTATTAATATCTGGGGCGCAGACCACCATGGCTATATTCCTCGTATGCGAGCTGCAATCGACGCTTTAGGTTATGATTCTTCTAAAATGGAAGTTTTGCTTGGACAATTGGTTAATTTAATCCAAGACGGCGAACAACAACGCATGGGCAAAAGAAAAAAAATGGTCACTTTAGACGAATTAGTGGAAGAAGTGGGTGTTGACGCTACTCGTTTTTGGATGTTGATGAGATCGGCTGATACAACTATCGATTTTGATATTGACCTTGCTAAATCTCAAAGCGACAAAAACCCAGTCTTTTATGTTCAATATGCACATGCCAGAGCTTGTTCGATTTTAAGAAAAGCAATCGAAGAAAGGCTCGATGTGGATTCCAAGACTAAATTAGACCCAATTTTGACTGAAGAAGAAATTGAAGAATTTTATAAAAATCCTAATATTTTAGAAATGTTCAAAAATTTATCAAAAGAACAATATGAAGCAGTTAAATCTTTGATTTTGAAGATGGAAGAAGGAAAATTGCTTTTGGCTAATGCTGTAAAATATAGAGCGCCTTACATGGTTTGCAAATATTTATTAGAATTAGCAAACATTTTCCATCATTTCTATAATTTTACAAGAGTTTTGTCTGACGATAAAAATGACAGTTTGCAAAAACTGGCTCTAGTAAACTGTTTCAGGATTATCATGGCAAAAATGTTGAACTTAATCGGGTTGTCTTCTCCTGAAAAAATGTAGTTGACATTAAAAAATGTTCTTGTTAATATAATAAGGCAGTGAGGGCTATTAGCTCAGGTGGCTAGAGCGCACCCCTGATAAGGGTGAGGTCCTTGGTTCGAGTCCAAGATGGCCCACCATAAAAGAGACTTTCTTTTGAGAGTCTCTTTTATGCTATATATGGGTTTTTAATTTTGAAATTTAAATAATTTAATCTATTTCGTTTATGTGTTCTAATGCCATATCAAACATAGTTTTTACGTGTTCGTCGTCTAAAGAATAAAAAACGTGTTTTCCTTGTTTTCTTGCTTTTACGAGTTTTGCTGTTTTTAAAGATTTTAATTGGTGAGAGACTGCAGACTTTGTCATATTTAAAATGACCGCTAAATCGCAGACACAAAGCTCGTTTTCGTCTAGTGCCCAAAGAATTCTGACCCTAGTTTGGTCGTTTATCGTTTTAAAAAAGTCGGAAACGTCTTGAAAAATTCTTGCTTCCGGCATGGAATTTTTTATTTTGTTCACTAAATTTTCGTTTTGCGCTTCGCAATCACAATCTTTTGTAGCCATTTTTGTTTCCTTTTCTTTATTTTATCAATAATTGAACAAATATTCAACTATTGTAAATTAATGTTAAAGTTTGTGTTCTTTAGACTTGACAATTGAACAATTATTCAACTATAATATAAATGTAATAATTGAATAAGTATTCAACTGAACGGAGAAAATATGTGCGATCATAATGATAATCATTGCCATAACCACAACGAAGAAGATGCAGAAAAGCTTCCGATTTTAAAAATTGTAATTTCTTTACTCCTTCTTGTATTTGCGATTTTTTCTCATTTTGAAGCTTTAAAATTGGGCTTATTTATAGCTTCATATTTATTTGTTGCTTTTGATATTATAAAAAATGCTTTTTCAAATATCTTAAAAGGCGAAATTTTTGACGAAAACTTTTTGATGTTGGTGGCGAGCTTTGGCGCTTTTTGTATTGGAAAATATTCAGAAGCCATCATGGTTGTGCTTTTATATTCGATAGGCGAATTTTTGCAAGATAGGGCGGTGGATAAATCAAAGGATTCTATTTCTTCTTTGGTAAAATTAAAAGCTGATAGCGTCGAAGTCTTAGATGGAAATGAATTTAAAAGAAAAAACCCAAAAGATGTCAAAATCAATTCTATAATTTTAGCTAAAATGGGGGATAAAATCGCTCTTGATGGCATAATTGTAGATGGCGAAGCGATGTTGGACAACTCTTTTTTGACAGGCGAAAGCTTGCCAAAATATTATAAAAAAGGCGACAGCGTCTTAAGCGGAGCCATTGTTCTTGACGGTTTGATAAAAATTAAAACGACAGAAGAATATAAAAATTCGACAGTTCAAAAAATCTTGGATTTAGTTCAAAAAAGCGCTCAAGCAAAGACAAAAGCGGAAAAATTCATCACAAAATTTGCAAAAATTTATACTCCAATTGTGGTTTTCTTGGCTTTGCTTTTGGTGGTTTTGCCTATGGCTTTTGGGGTTGCAAACTTAAATGTTTGGCTTTTTAGAGCTTTGACTTTTCTTGTAATTTCTTGCCCTTGTGCTCTTGTGATAAGTGTGCCTTTGAGCTTCTTTTGTGGGGTCGGAAGGGCTTCTAAAAGCGGCATTTTAATCAAAGGAGCGATGTTTATAGAAAACCTTGCAAAAATCAAAAATGTCGTTTTTGATAAAACAGGAACTTTGACAAAAGGCGAATTTAAAGTTTGCGAAGTCAAAAGTTTTTTAGGTTTTTCAAAAGAAGAAATTATAAAAATCGCTTCTTCTTTGGAGAAATTTTCAAATCACCCTATTGCAAAATCTATCGTGAGCGCAAATAAAAACGACGATTTTTATGAAATGGAAAATGTCGAAGAAAAGATGGCACTTGGGCTTTTTGGAACTTTTAAAAATTCAAAATTAGAAGGCAAAATGGCGGCAATCGGCTCTTATAGCTTACTTTCTTATTTAAACCTTGAAGTTCCTGAAAACAAAAACGATTTTTCTCAAGAAATTTTTCTTGTTTTGGATAATAAAATAGTGGGCTCTTTGGCCTTAGAAGATGAAATAAAAGAAAATTCTAAAAAAGCTATTTTGAACTTTAAAAAAGCAGGGATTACAACCACTATGCTCACTGGAGACAATAAAAAAATAGCTCAAAAAGTTTCAAAAAAGCTTGAAATAGACGATACTTATTTTGAACTTTTACCACAAGATAAAGTTGAAATTGTGGATAAAATTATAAAAAATAAGAAAAATAAAGCTGAAATGTGCGCTTTTATAGGAGACGGAATAAATGACGCACCTGTCTTAAAAAGAGCAGATATTGGGTTTGCTATGGGCAATATGGGCTCTAATAGCGCAATTGAAGCGGCAGACATTGTCCTTATGGACGATAATCCTTATAAAGTTTTTGTGGCTATTCAAATTGCCAAAAAGACTTTAAGAATTGTTGTTCAAAATATCACATTTGCGCTTTTGATAAAAGCAATATTCTTGCTTTTGGGTGCTTTTGGGTATATGACTATGTGGGGAGCGGTGTTCTCGGACGTGGGCGTCACAATTTTAGCTATTTTAAATTCGCTTAGAATTATGTATTCTAAATTTTAACTCTGGCTTAGCCCAGTTTTTGAATAGAGAATTCGAGCTTATCTTTAAAAGACATTTCGACTTCTCTTTCGACATTTCCTGATAAATCAACCCAAAGGTGGTTTGAAACAAGCATTTGATATCTTTGTAAATTGCTAAATTCGTCAGGCGCTTCAAAGTCTATTATCACAGGGTTGTTGCCTTTGTGTTTTGCTAAAAGCTCTTTTAAATATACATTTTCTTCTGCTTCTAAGTCTCTTAACATCTTGATTGTGACTAAATTCACAGATTCAATAGGCTTCACTTCGTTCACCACAAGGTTGATTTCTTCGTCTCTTATGTTCACTTTTGCTTTTAAAATAACCTTTTGGTCGGATTCAATTAGTGCCCCAATAGCTTCTACGGTTTTCGGGAAAACGACAAAGCCTATTCTATCTGTCAAATCTTCTATTGTTCCGGTTTTAATGAACTTAGAAGGGTCTTTTTTTGTTGGCTTTTGAATTACTTGAGACAACAAGCCGCAGATGGTCACTTCGCTGTCCGGTTTTGGCGCTTCTTTGATGTCTGCTATTGTTTTTGTTGTGATATATTTTAAGATATCTTTAATTGATTCTAATGGGTGAGATGTTACATATATCCCCATAAGCTCTTTTTCGAATTGTTGAATTTGAGTGTCCGTGAATTCTTCTTCCGGATTTCCTTGCATTTTAAATGTTGGAATGTTTAAGTCCTCTTGGGCTTCAGCAGAAATTGCGCTAAAGAGACTAACTTGGCCTGAAGATTTTGCTTTTGCGGAGTTTTGAACAAATTCAACCACAGAATCGATGTTTTCAAGGCATTGTTTTCTTGATTTTTCGATAGTCGAAAATGCGCCTGCTTTTATCAAGCTTTCAAGAGTTCTTTTGTTTAAGCATTTTGAATCTACGCGAGAACAAAAATCATAGAAACTTTCGAAAGGTTTTTCCTTTCTTTCTTGCTCAATTTGTTCAATCACGGCTTCGCCCACGTTTTTAATAGAAGCGAGTCCAAACCTGATGTTGTTGCCGTCAGGCGTGAATTGAGAATTTGAATGGTTTATGTCTGGAGGTAAAACCTCGATTCCTTGGCTTTGGCATTGCAAGATGTATTGTTGTGTTTTTTCTTGCTTGTCGCATACAGATGTGAGCATTGCGCACATAAATTCAACAGGATAGTGCGCTTTTAAATATGCTGTTTGGTATGCTACAAAAGCGTAAGCGGAAGAGTGGGCTTTGTTAAAGCAATATTTTGCGAAACTTTCGATTTGTTCAAAAAGTGCAATCGCTTTTTCTCTTGGCATATTGTTTTTTGCGGCACCTTCCACAAAAATTTCTTTTTGCTCTGCCATTTGTTGAAGCTTTTTCTTACCCATCATACGGCGCACCATGTCGGCTCCGCCTAGGGTATATCCAGCCAAAGTTTGGAAAATCGCCATAATCTGCTCTTGATATACGATTGTTCCATACGTTTCTTCTAAAATCCCTTCAAGCAAAGGGTGCGCGTATTCAACTTTTTGGCGCCCGTGTTTTCTATCCACGAAGTCGTCAATCATGCCGGCTTCAATAGGCCCTGGGCGATACAAGGCAACAAGCGCCCCGATGTCCGCAAAAACGCTCGGTTTTAGCCTTTTTACCAGTTTTTTCATGCCTCCGGATTCAAGCTGGAATACGGCGTCTGTGTCGCCTCGAGATAGAAGCTCAAATGTTTCTTTGTCGTCTAGAGGGATTCTATTAATATTAATCCACTCGCCCGTTCTTTCTTTCACGAGGTCAAGGGCGTCTCTGATGATGGTCAAAGTTTCAAGCCCCAGAAAGTCCATTTTCAAAAGGCCGATTTTTTCAATCCCTGCCATCGGGTATTGCGTTTCTGTCGATTTTTCTTTTGAAAGAGTAACAGGAATAATCTCGCTCATAGGCTTTGGCGCAATAATAACGCCTGCCGCGTGGGTGCCTGTTTGGTTTTTTAAGCCTTCCATGTGGAGCGCTTCGTCTACCAAACTTTGGACTTGAGAATTTTCATCACAAAGCTTTTTAAGTTCCATACCATCTAAAAGAGCTTCTTTTAATTTTGTCCCAGGGTTAGATGGAACCATACCAGCCCAAGTGTTTGCTTGAGAAAATGGAATATCATAAACCCTACAAACCGCTTTAAGGGCAGCTTTAGCAGCCAAAGTACCAAACGTTATGATTTGGCAAACGTGGTCTTTGCCCCATCTTTCAGATACATATTCGATTACTTCTCCGCGGCGCCTTTGGCAAAAGTCGATGTCGACATCGGGCATGGAGATTCTTTCTGGGTTTAAAAATCTTTCAAACAAGAGTTTGTGCTCGATTGGGTCTAGTTCCGTAATTCCTAAAGAATATGCGACGATGGAGCCTGCGGCAGAACCACGCCCTGGGCCAACAGGGATACCGTGTTCTTTTGCCCAGTTGATAAAGTCCCAAGTGAGCAAGAAGTAGGCAGGGAAGCCCATTTGGAAAATTACGCCTTTTTCATATTCATATCTTTCCATGATGGAGTCTGGAATTGGGTCTCCATATCTTTCTTTTAAGCCTTTTGTGCAAAGGTAGTCGAAATATGATTTTTCGTCATAACCTTCTGGGCAAGGGAATTTTGGCAAATATTCTTTTGTTTTTCCAAATTCCAATTTGTCCATTTGAAAGTCGCATTTGTCTGCGACTTCGACCGTTGTTTCAATGCATTTGTTGAAATAGTCTTCGTCCATCCAAGAGAACGCTTTTCTTAGTTCTTCGACGGTTTTTACATAAAATTCGTTTACAGAAAACTTAAAGCGATTTGGGTTTGATTTTGAAGATTTTGTTTGTTCGCAAAGCAAGGTATCATGCCAAGCTGCGTCTTGCGCCCTTAGGTAGTGCGAGTCGTTTGTGATTACAGTTTTCACACCTAGCTCTTTGGCGATTTTCATAAGCTCTGGGTTTGAATCTTTTTGCTCTTGGAGCCCGTGGTCTTGTAATTCTATATAAAAATCTTCGCCAAATAAATTATGGTAATATTTCGCTTTTTCTCTCGCTTTTTCAAGGTTGCCGTCCAAAATGTTTCTTGCGACTTCGCCTTGAATACAAGCAGACAAGCAGATAATGTCCTCGTGGTATTTTTCCAAGATTTCGTGGTTGATACGAGGCTTATAATAATAGCCTTGAGTTGTCGCAATCGAGTCCAATTTGCATAAATTGTGGTAGCCGTTTTGGTTTTTTGCAAGCAAAACAAGGTGATACATTGTTTTTTTGCTTCTATCTTCGATGACGTCGCCTTCGCAAATATAAAATTCGCAACCTACAATGGGCTTCACCGCTTCGATTTTTTTCTTCAGCTCTTGAACGTCGTCTGTGAGCATGTGAGATAACATCTCGTTTTTTGCGATGAACATATCGGCACAGCCATACATAACGCCGTGGTCTGTGATGGCGATGGCTGGCATGTCGTTTTCAGCTGCAAATTTATAAAAATCAGGAATTCTAATCGCCCCGTCTAGAAGGGAGTATTCCGTATGTATGTGCAAAGGTACGTATTTCATAATAAAATTCTATCACGTTTGAAAAATTGATGTTGTAAAAATATATTAAGAGCCCAAATAATGCTCTAAGATTATCTTTAAGCCAATTAAGATTAAAATAATCCCTCCTGAAATTTGAGAGATTTTTTGATATTTTTCGCTAAAAATTTTACCTATTTTTACTCCTAAAACAGAAAACAGGAACGTCACAAGCCCGATTATCAAAATCGGTTTTAAAATTTTTATATTTAAGCATGCGAAGCTTATCCCGCTCGCAAATGCGTCTATGCTTGTCGCTATCGCAAGGAAAAAGATTTCTTTATAAGAAAATTTTGAAAAGCAGCCTTCTTCTTTTTTGCATTCAAAAGCCTCTTTTATCATTTTAAAACCAATGATAAATAGCAAAATAAAAGCAAGCCAATAGTTAAAAGAAGAGATATATTTAAAAGAATTTACCCCTAAAACCCAGCCTAGATAAGGCATTATAGCTTGAAAAGAGCCAAAAAACAAAGCGATTGTCAAAGTTTGTTTTAAATTTATGTTTTGGATAGTGAGCCCTTTTGAGATTGAAACCGCAAAAGCGTCCATAGAAAGGCTTAGCGCTATTAATATAATTTCAAAAATGTTCATATTTTTAATATTCTAATTTTAGTGTACTTCCGTTTTGCCCTTTTTCGACAAGGATTTTGTTATAAATTTTGTCTTTGAGCTCTTTTATGTGCGAAATTATCCCGATTTGAGTGTTTTTATTTGATAATTCCATTAAAATTTTCATTGTTTGTTCTAGCGATTCAGAATCCAAAGAGCCAAAGCCTTCGTCTATAAACATCGTATTTATTGTGATAGAGCCTGCATTTTGCTGGGCAATGTCCGATAAGCCTAAAGACATCGATAGCGCTGCTTTAAATAATTCCCCTCCGGACAAGCTCGTAATCGAGCGAACCTTGTTTGTATAGGCGTCAAAAACGTCCAAATCAAGCCCCATTTTGCCATTTCCGCCTTTTTGCTTGTTTCTTAAAAGCATAAATTGCCCAGATGTCATCTTTTGGAACCTTATATTTGCAGCTTGAATTATTTTTTCAAAATAATTAGCTAAAATATAGTTTTCAAAAGTGATTTTAGCCTTGCCTTTTGTGAGCTCTCCATTTGCCAAGCGGCTTAAATGCTCGAGGGTTTGCGTATTTTTTTCTTGTTTTATAAATTTTTCTTTTGATGAATTTAAGGTTTTTAATATATTTTTGTTGTTTTTGATATTTGCAAAAAGCTCGTTTTGCAAAGAATTTGCGTTTTTTATTTTGTTTGTCAAAGCTTCTAGTTCAACTTTTAATTTTTCAATATCAATCGGTTTTTCGTCTTTTATTGTTTCTTTCAATTGCTTGATTTTCGAATTCAGAGAAATTATTTTTTCTTGAATTTGTTCTTTTTCTTTTTGAGCTTTTTCAAAATTGTCTTTTATATTTTTAAGTTTTTCTTCTTTTTCTTTTAAAATTTTGTTTGCAATTTCAATATCAATAAAGCCAAAATCTTCGCTTTTTTCTTTTTCTTTAGTTCTTAATTTTTCGATTTCTAAAGATTTTGCAACCAGCTCTTCTTTTGTTTTTTCAATTTTTCCTTGGAGCTCTTCTTTTAAAATTTCAAAGTTTTCTATTTCTTTTTCGAGTTCGTTTTTGAGTTTTATTTTTGAATTTATTTCATCTTTTTCTTTTGAAAAATTTAAATTTTTATCTTCAAAATTTTTCAAAATATCAAAAATTTCTTCTTTTGTTTTTTCAAAATTTTCTAAATTTTTTAAATCAAAATTATATTTTTTTATATTTTTTTCTAAATTATTTTTTTCTGTTTTCGCTTTTGTGAGAATTTGCGTTGTCTTTAAAACTTCTTCTTGTGCGTTTGTTGCATCTTTTCTTTTCTCTTCCACTTCTTTTGCGCTAATTTCTTTTGAAACGCTTGCTTTCCTTGGGTGGGTAAGGCTTCCGCAAACTGGGCAGGGTGAATTTTCTTTTAAATTTTTCGCCAAAATTCCTGCTTGATTTAACAAAAATGAATTATAAATTTCATCTGCTAAAGCATTTTTTTCTTTAAAAAATTTATCCTTTTGAAGAAAATTTTCTTCTATTTTTTTAATTTCTTCTGATTTTAAAATGTAAAAATCATATTCTTTTTTTAAATTTTTAATTGTTTCAATTTGTTCTTTGTTTTTTTCGATTTTGTTTTTTATATCAATAAATTTTATCTCAACATCTTTTAAATCTTTTATTTTTTCTTTATTGTTTTTGAAATTTTCAAGATTTTTTTCAAGCTTTTCTTTTAAAATTTCTTCTTCGTTTTTTAATTTTTCTTGTTGTTTTTCTTTTCCTAAAAGTTCTTTTTTTATAATTTCGATTTCTTTAAATTTTTCAATATTATTTTTTAAATCATTGATTTCAATAGCTAATTCGTCTTTTTTGTCAAATTCTTTTTTTATAATTTCAAATTTTTCTTCGATATTTTTTCTTTCAATATCTAAATTTTGCAAATTATTTTTTGCAAGAATAAGCTTATTTCTGCTTATTTCAATTGCTTCTTTTTCGTTTATTTCTTTTATGAGTGCTTCTTTTTTTTCTTCTTCTTTTTCATTTTCATTTAGAAATTTTTCAAAAATTTCATCATTTTCTTTTATATTTTTTTCTAAAAATTCTTGAATAATTTCTATATTTTCAAGGTTTATGTTTCTTTTTTCTTCTTTGATTTCTTTTATGAATTCTTGAAATTCTCCCTTTGCGACAATCCCTAATACGCTCTGTCTGATTGATTTTTTCGCATCTTCAAACTCATTTTTAGATTGTATAAAATCAAGTTTTATTTTTTCTTGAATGGTTTTATAAAGGTTTGTGTTAAAGATTTTTCTAAATATTTTTTCTTTTTCTTCAGTAGAAGAAATGAGCATTTTTTTAAATTCGCCCTGCGCAATCATAACGATTTGAGAGAATTGGTTTTTGTCTATTCCTAAAATTTCGATGATTTCCGAATTCACTTCTTGCGTTTTTGAAATTATTTCGCCGTTTGGAAGAAGAAGGCTTGCGGATTCAGGGATATCTTTTTTGTTGCCGTTTCTGTTTAAAACAGAATATTTTGGGCTTCTTTCGATTTTATAAATTTTTCCTTGTGCTTCAAAAATAAGCTCCACTTTTGTTTTCGTGTTTGAATCTGCAAAATCGCTTCTTAAATATTTTGAATTTTTGATAGAGCCGCTTGCGAGCCCAAAAAGCGCAAAAGAAATTGCGTCAAAAATCGTGGATTTTCCGCTTCCTGTTTCTCCTGCGATTAGGTAAATTCCGTTTTTAGAAAACAATTCAAAATCGATTGTGGTTTCCTTGTAAAATGGGCCAAAGGCAACAAGAGTCAACTTTAAAGGTCTCATGATTCTTTTCCTTTTGCTTCTCCATTTGCAACATTAATTGCTTTTTTTACGATATTTTGTTCTTCTTTTTCCATTTTTCTGTTGCTTTGAAGTTCAAAAAATTCTTCAAAAAGCTCCATTGGAGTCTTGTTTTCGATTTTTTTAATCGTGTCAATTATTTTATTTTCTCTTGTAAAATTGTTGTCGTATTCGATTTGAGCAATATTTGAAAAAGTCTCTTGCAGCCTGTTTTTCGCGTCTGTGATAAAATTTTCGTCTTCTAAGATAATTTTCGTGTAGTCGCTCGATTTTTCCATTTTCAAAATCTCGTCAAATTTTCCTCTTACGATTTTTAAATCTCTTAAAGGCTTCAATTCTATTGTGTCCAAAGAGAGCTTTCCATCTTTAACTTCAACAATTGTCACAGATTTTTTATCATTAATTTCCGAAAAAGAATATTTTAAAGGTGAACCCGAATAGCGGACGTTTGTTCTCCCCATAGCTTGTGGCTTATGAATATGTCCAAGAGCAACATAAAAAAAATCTTTAAAGACGCTATAGTCAATATTTTCTAAAGTCCCCAACGTCTGCTCTTCTGATTCAGACATATCAGGGCTTTTACCGTTTTTTGTGATAAATTGGTGGATTGAAATTATGTTAGTTTTTTCTTTGTCTAGTTTTTCGTTTTTCAAAACGACTTCCATCATTTTTTGAAAACTAGTGATTTCTTCTTCTTTAAAAAATTCCCTGATTTCAAAAGGGCGAATGAAAGGAAGGTAGTAAATTCTGACGTTTTCATCTAAGTCTACATATTCTATTTTTCCGGAATATTTTTTTGAAAAATAAATGTTTTGTTTTGATATGATTTCGCTTCCAAAAGAAAGTCTCGAATTGTTGTCGTGGTTTCCGCTTGTGAAGATTGATTTTATGTTGTTTTTCGCTAAATTAGATAAAAATTCATCAAATAAATTTATAGCCGAAATTGAAGCTATGCTTGTGTCGTAGATGTCTCCTGAGACAACAAGGCAATTTACTTTTTCTTTTAATATGATATTTAAAATTTCATTTAAAATATGTTTTTGCTCTTCGATCAAAGAAAAACCTTTGAAATTCTTCCCCAAATGAAGGTCGCTTGTGTGCAAAATCTTCATCAAATTTCCTTACTTTTCATTATTGTACAAAAAAAGAGGAAAATTTGAAATGACATTTAAATTAATTACATGTTTGAGTATTAAAATTATATTGGGTTGTGATTTCGCCATTTGGAAGCTCAAAAATGATTTTGCCATTCAAAGAATACACATTTGGAATTCCATTTTTTCTGTTGTTTTCTTGAGCTTTTTTAATTGCTCTATTTCCTAATTTTAATAATTTTTCAGAAATTTTAGACATATCAAAAATCCTTTATAAAGTCATTATATAAACTTTCGTTGAATATTTCAATTTTTTTGGCATTTGATTGTGCAACAAGAATATATTCGCAGGAGCCATTATAGAACAAATTCCATTCGTCAACTAAATCTTTATATATCTTCCAAAAATTTTTTTTGCTCCTATAAAAGCGTCTTTTGATATCTTCTTTTGGAATGTCATGTCCGCCATTTAAAACCCTGATTTTTATTCGATTTTCGCAAAGAATAGGATTGTCGAGATAAGAATAAATCAAAAAGGCTTTGTAACCTAGCTTTTTAGCTTTTTCGATTGTTTTTATGTGGTTTTTGCCAGCCAGTGTTGTTTCTATTGCGAATGATTTTTCTTTTTCAAAGAGTGTTTTAAGTTTTTGTATTAAAATCTTGCCAGCTTTGATTTTTACGCTTTCGATGTTGGCTGGGCAAATTTCTTTTGCGATGTCGTCTGCATTTAAGAAATCAAGTTTTTCAAAAGGCAAAAGTTCGCTTGCAAGTGTGCTTTTTCCGCTGCCGTTTGCACCAGCTATGATGTATAAAAATTTTTCTTTCATACTAATAAATTAACATAAATATATTTAAAATTGGTGGAGCGGAGTTATCTTCAGACGAACCCTCAATATCATTTAATAAATCTTCTGTAATTTCAACTGGGCGGTCTTGAGTATTAAAGATAATTGTCGCTTTATCATCATATAGATATATTTTATTGATTAAAACAGTAATCAATGCTCGTCTATATTTGACATCATTTATATCCCCATTTTTCAAATTATTTAAGAAAATTTGACCTGCGGAATTTCTAATCTTACATGTTGTAATTCTTCTTGTGCTATTTGTTTTTTAATTTCATCTTCTTGGTTTGCCAACGTTTCTAGTTCTGCAAATATAATATCTCTTACTCTTTGGCTTGTGCCAGATTTGAGGGTGGTTAAAAGATTTTTCTTTTCTTTCCCTAATGCTTTTAATTTGTTTTTTAAATCTTTTACGACCAAATTGTCTAAATCTTTTTTGCACATAGCAACAACGGTTCTTGCAATTTTATCTATATTTTTAGGGGTTAAGATATTCCGACAAGTATTTACCACAATATCCTCAATTAGTTGTTTTTTTATACTCTTTTTATCGCATAATTTTTTCCTTGCTTTTACGCATTTATAGTAACAATGTAAAGTACCTGTTTTTGAAGTACCAGAAACCCCAACCATCATGTCTTTACAATGCCCACAAAATATCTTTGTTGTTAGTAAATATTCTTCTTTTGCTCTTCTGCTCCTAGATACTTTTTTGTTTTTATTCGCTATTTGATTTACCTGAAAAAACAATTCATCAGAAATTATTCTTGGAATTGTATCAGGAGTTTCTTTGCCCTTATATGTGTATGTTCCAATGTATTTTTTGTTTACCAACATATTTCTTAAAGAATTTTTATTAAATTTTCCACCAATAGAAGTTTTAATATTGCGTTTGTTTAGGTAATCACAAATTTCAACTATTGTATGTCCTGCAGCGTACATCTCAAAGATCTTTTTTACAAAAGGTGCAGTTGTATCATCTATTTCTAATTTATGGGTTTCTTTATTTACTTTATAACCCAAACCACAATTACCGCCTAAAAACTGGAATTTTGAAGCACTATTATCGTAACCACGTTTAATTTTTTCAGATAATTCTTTTGAATAATATTCATTTAAACCTTCAAAAATTGATTCCATTAAAGCGCCTGCCGAATTATCTTCGATATGTTCTTTTGCAGAAATAACCTTAACTCCGAATTTTTTCAATTCATGCTTAATGCAAACACTATCAAATTTACTTCTTGAAAATCGATCTAATTGATAAACCAAAATTCCTTGAAATGTTCTTGTTTTAGCATCTTCTATCATTCTTTGAAAATTCGGTCTGCTATCATTTGTTCCAGTAAAGGCTCTATCAATATATTCGGCAATTACATTAAGGTTATTTTGTTTTGCATAGTCGTAGCAAACATTTAATTGACCTTCAATGGATTGTTCTGTTTGGTTATGGCTTGAATATCTTGCATATATTACTATGTCCATTTATTTCTTGTTTTCTCCAATTTCTTTGTTTCTTAAGTTAATCAAATTTTCTTGAATTTCAAGTAAAATCAGTTGTTTTAGTTTTACTCTTTGTTCTTTTACGCAAAATTCGTCTTTGCAAACGGTTGTTTCGGTGTAAGGCAAAATTGTTTCTTCATCAATTCCAATACCCGAAAAAATATAAGTATAAATATTATCTAATAAACCTTTTTCAAAATTAACCTCTCCTGAATCATTTACAACGAACTCTTTGCAAGCATTTTGTATCAAGTAGTTAAATGCTTCAATTCGTTTAGTAACTTCATAGCCATATTTATAAGCCTCAGAATTGTTATTAGCTTTGTTTTTGTATTTTTTTATTGATTCTAAGCTATGTAACGTCATATCATCTAGACCTAGAGTTGATTTCAAAGAAGCATAATTAGGCTTTCTGTCGTTAGTTCGACAATATAAGTAATCTAATGTTGTATCAAAAATTCTACAATATGCATTGGCTAATTCCCAATTTATTTTTCTTGCACCATTTTCAAGTTGTGAGATTGTTTGTTTCCCATTTTCACCATCTAATACAATTTCACAATCGAATTTTTGAATTTCTCTGGCTAATTGAGTCTGAGAAAGGTTTTTGCTTTCTCTCAATATTCTAAGTCTTTGTCCAATTTCTTTCTTTTTTAACTCAATTTTGCTGTCATTATTTTTATTTGCCATTTTTATCTCCTGTATAATATTAAATCACCTACTAAAATCCTTGTCAATTATCTTCCAACTTCCGCAGTAGTAAAAAATGAGCTATAAAAATTACATGAGCGGTAAAGAAAAACATAACTTTGATATATCGCAAACCCAATGCAAGTTATTAGCAAGTTACTTTTACAAGGACATTGCAAAATATGTGAAAGAAAATAATGCCAGATACTTGCAGTTCGTTGAGTCAGAAAACAGAAAGGAGAAAAAATAATGACAAACGAAATTAGAAACCCAAATGGAAGCATTTATTGTTCGGAATTTACTTATGGAGATTTTGGAAGAAGTGGAATTTCTAGAGATGTAGTAGACAAATATATTAAAGCAGGTTATCTAAAAGATTCTTCCGATGGTTGGAAATTGCATTTCCCAAAATTTTTGAATGAATTTTCTTCAAATTACTACACTCAAAGACTCAAATATCCAAACAATAGAGGGAAATATCTTAACCCGAAAGGAGAAACAACAAAACTTTTTAGACCACTAGAACTAAGTTCTGAAAAATTGCAGGATAAAAATTCTCCGATTATTATAACAGAGGGATGCAAAAAGGCTATTAAAGCAACATTAGAAGGTTTTGACTGCATTTCACTTGGCGGAGTTTATAACTGGAAATGTAACCCCCTAAAAAGAAATGATATAGAAAATTTTAATGAAATTGATGTATACGACAGTCAAGATATTATTCCAGATCTAAGAAATTTTGATGTTGCAGGCAAGGTTATTTATCTTTGTTATGATAGTGATATGTTTTATAAAGAACAAGTAAAACAGGCTCTTTATAAACTTGCAGCCTATTTATTGGTCGAAAAAGAAGCTATTGTAAAACTTGCAATATTGCCTAATGGAAAAGCAAAAGGATTAGACGACTATTTGATAATACATGGAAAACAAGCCTTTCAAGAAATTTTAGACAATGCTGAAACGGTTACATTAAAACAAATTCAAATTAATTTGGCAGACACAAAAAATAATAGTAGATCTAAATTCCCAATTGAAATTTTTCCAAATAAAATACAAAAACAATTTATAGATTTACAAAAGCAAATGGACGCTCCTATAGAATACATTTTTTGCTCTTTTCTTTTTGGAGCAAGTCTTTTAATGGATTGCAGAGCAAGTCTTTGTGTTAGAAAAAACACCAAATGGTTTGAACATCCGATTTTATGGATTGCTATTGTTGGAAATCCTGCACAAAAGAAAACACCTTGCATATCAATATTCAAAGACTTTATTGACGAATTTGATTCTAAACTTACTGAAAAATATGAAGCAGAATCAGAATTTTACAAAAAAGCAATGCAAGAATATAATAATGCTCTTAAAAATTTAAAGAAAAACAAGGGAATAACGAATTTTGAAATTCCAATTGAACCCCAAATGCCATATAAACAAAGACTTACTACACAGAATTTTACAGTTGAAGCTCTTGCAAAAATGGTTTGGCAAAATCAACAATGTGAAAATAGAGGTGTTGCTATATTGGTTGATGAACTGGTAACATTTATAAAAATGATGGGACAATATAAAAAGAGTAGTGATTCTGATGAAGGATATTTTTTACAGGCTTGGAAAAAACAATACTATAATGTAATTCGTCAAGGTGGAGATATAGATTATACAATTAAGGTTAGCCATAATATTATGGGCGGAATACAACCTAAAGTATTAAATAAATTGTTATTTAAAAATACTTATGATTCTTACAATGGAATGATTGAACGCTGGTTGTTTGCATGCTCGGATTATCTTTCAACAGGAAAGGTTTATTATAGCGAAAATGAATTTGATTCTGCGTTAATAAAAGATATCTACGATAAATTGTATAATATGCCAATTAGTATATATCACTTTAGTTCTAAAGCACAGAAAGTTTTTGATGATTTTGTTGAAGAAATAGCTAGGCAAAAACGGGATAACAAACAAAGTGATTTAATAAAAAATTATCTTCAAAAACAAACAGATTATGTTGCGAGATTTGCATTAATTCTGCATTGTATTGACAATTTTGAAGAAAAAGAAATTGAAGCAAAAACAGTAGAAAATGCAATTAAATTGAGTCAATATTTTATTGATAGTTTTAAAAAAATCTTGAATGAATGCTTAAACATAAATTCTCTTGAAGAATATACCTTGAACTTATTAAAAACAAAAGAGGTAGACATAATTTCACCCTCAAAATTATTCAAGAAAAATACAACAAGATACAAAAGCAAAGAAAATGCTCAAATAGCACTTGAAAATCTTGCTAATCAAGGTTATGGCAGAATGATTAAAACAAATAACGGTGGTTATAATTTCAAGTTTTATAACATTTAACAATATTCTTTATACCTTGTAAGGCTAAATTTCAATAAAAACACCAATTTTGAGAGAGGGTTAATTTTAACCCTCTTTTTATATCTTTATACCTTGGGGTATAAACAGGTTGGCAAAATACAAAAAGCTATACCTTTTAAAAACGTAATTAGAATGGGACTTAACGCCCAACAAATGGTACAAAGTATTAAACGGGAAATATTTTTCTTGTCAAAGAAGATACATTTTGAGATAACGACACCATTCAGTAGCTAAGAAATTATTAATAGCCATTTCTAAGTCAGAAAAATGTCTTTCTTGAACCAAAAATAAATAATCTCTTACTGAATACCTTGAAGCTCTTAAATAAAACATTTTTGCATTTTTCGTTTCTTCAATATCTTTAAATCTATAAAATCTTTTTACGTATTCGCATTCAGACTTTCTATCTCTGTGATTATAAATTATTACTGTCGCACCATGAGAATAATAATCTGCAGCTTCCTTATAAGTCGTGTATTTGTTCCCATTTTTTGAACAAGGTGTTGTGCTTTTTACTTCAAGTCCATTATCTGGATCTAAAAATATTACATCTTGATTTTCCAATTTTTTTAAAGCTTTCAAATGCCATTCATTACGATTTTTAGCTTCTAAATTTTTATTCCAAAATAAAGCATTTTTAAAAAGTTTTGCTCTTTCAAGCCTTGCTACAGAACGCTTTTTACTCAATCCGATTTTTTCTAAAATACTATGCAAATAAACATCTGGAGTATCGCAAGCACATTTTAAATAACTTGTGTGCTTTCCATCTGTCAAAGTTTTTGAATATTCAGGCTCATCTGGTGTTAAATACCAATTTAAACCAATACTAAATCCTGCATTTTCAAGGCATCTTAAAATACCTAGTTTTGTATAATCACCAACATCACCCGCATATTGATTTTTCATAATCTATCCTTTTTATCTATCTTAAACAAGGATTTATTGTAGGATAATCCTTGTTATTTGTTGTTAATCTATAACAAACAACGATTATATTCAAATGGCATAACCTCAAAAAGTGTTTATGAGAAATATTGACTTTTTAACATGAAAGTGGGGTTCATCATGAAACTTAAAAAACTATTAGGAAAAAGAATACAAGAATTGCGAATAAAAAACGGCTTGAAACAATCAGAACTAGCCGAAAAAGTTGGGATTGCAACAAAACATCAAAGCTGTATTGAAACAGGCAAAAACTATCCATCAGCAGAACTTGTTGAAAATTATGCAAAAGTATTTGAAGTAGACGTAGCAGAAATGTTAGATATCGCACACGTCAAAACATCAGAAGAATTATTGTCAGATATTTACTCAATGCTCAAAACCGCAAGTGAAGAAGAAATACTGATGGCACATAAGATATTGAAAGGCTTGTTGCATTAAAATATATTATTCTTTTATGCTATTAATAATGCTTTCAGCTGCTTTTAATCCATTATTTAAAAGTTTATATTTGTACTGCTTGCCATCAGGAGTCGAATGTACTTCTGTTCCAGCTTTTTCAAAATAATATTTTACTTGTCTGGTTGTAACAGCAATTTTAAATCTTGTTGTTAAAATATACTCTATGTCTTTAACTGTAAATTCTTTAAAATCAGTCTCTTTTGTATACATATACATCAAAACTCTAATTTGATCATTTAATTTTTCAAGTTTAGTAATATCACAATATTTATCACAGTTTAAAGAATCTACGTCAACTGCACAAACGGGAGTGATATTAGTTGTTTTTGATTTTTTAGCCTTAGATTTATTTGTTTTTGAAACACTATTTTCTTTGGCGATGAATTTGTTACAATAATCAATACCATCTTCGGTAATATAGTATGATTTTTTACCATCAATTTTATTTTCTTTGTCTTCAACGATACGACCAATGTTGATATTTTGGTTAATGCATGCATTGATGTTAGTTGGAATATTTTGTCGAGCATCCTTTAATGCGATTTTAATACAATTTGCACTAAAATTTTCTTTTTGTTCATTGTGAAATAAATAACAAGCTACACCTAATACTCGTTCAGTATCTAAAGAAAAATTCTTACTTCTTAAATATTGAGAAAGAGAGGAATATTTTTGTGTATCATTTGCAACTGTTTCTATTAATGCGTGGGAGGTTTCTGGCACTACAGCTTCTGCTTGTATAAGTCTTGATTTTACAAAATTTTGCGTAGTTGTCATTAAAGCCATTGCTTCTCTAAGATTATTTTGAAAAACTGTTCTCTCTGCTTCAATGAACTCAGGTGTTCCTTCTACTTCAAATTCGATTTCTCCGTATCTTACTTTTAACTTGCACATATTAATCCTTCCTGCATAAATCCTGCTTTATAATATAATTCTTCCATTACTAATCTATATAAAGTACTTATATCATCGATGTCTTTTTTAGTTGCATTATAATAAATATTATGGGCAGAATAATTTCCAACATCTCTTATTTTATCTAACCATTTTTTAGGCTCTCTTGATAGATTTAATGTTGAATTATTTTTAGCATTGCCAGTTATCGACTCCAACATGTGATAATTACCAGTACCGTCCTTAATTTCATTTGCTATTTGTAAATTTTCATAAGCAAGTATTAATACAGTCTCAAACAACTTTCTCATTAACACAGCACAAGCATCATAACAATTATACTCATAGCAGTGGTTTATCTGATCAACCAATTTGTTTATATTAGGTCTATTAATTTTAAATTTTTGCTCATCTAACAACAAGCCACTGGAGGGGATATCTAAAGATTGGAATAATTCTGAAAATTTACTATCAAAGTCTTGAAATGCTGGTAATGCTAATACATAAGTATTACCAGTGTTTCCTTTTACAAAATGTTTTGAAGCTTTAATTTTAGTCTTTAATCTTGAAGAATTTGATATTGGGCAACGATTATTAGCCAAAAGGTCTAAAATTTCTTTAAGGGGAACATCATGTTTATTTTCGGATTTATCAATGAAATATAAGGCAACTTCGACTTTTTGCAGTTCCGTTAATCCTGAAAAATTATCAATCTTATTTATAAAATCTGAAAATCTCAATTTCTTACTTCTCCTCAATTTTTATTATATTGCATTATTAAGAAAAGATTTCAAATATTAATGTTTTTTTAATTTTTTACGAAACACTTATCACAACTGCGAACCCACCTGCAAAGCAGAAAGGGTTCGTCTGATACTTATATGGTGGAGATGGCGAGAATCGAACTCGCGTCCGAAATGATACCAAATGAACGTCTACATTCATAGGCACTTTTATCTCGGGTTTATTGGAAAATTACCCCAACCGGAATATAAACCCATATATAATTTTAAAGATTATCAACTTAATTGACTAAGTACTCGTTTTTTCTCGCCAATTGAAAGTGAAACGAGGCTTGCATAATTGACCTAATTAACCGGCAAGCTGGGCTAATTAAGTGGCTGTTGCTGAACTTACGCAGCAATTGCTCTTGGAGCAAAATCAGCTTTGATTACGTTATTAGCGTTTATTTTTTTGAAAAGTTTAACAAGTTATTCAGCTTGAAATGCAGTCCAGATGATAAACTTCACCCCGTCGAAACCATTACATCCCCACGAAATTCTTTGAAAATCAAACTAGCTCTTAGTTTGATTTTCAAAGAATTTCGCATAAGTGTGCGTATATTGGCACGGCAAGCGATGAGCTTGGCGGGCTAATATTAAGCCGTACTACAACAAAATCAAACTAGCTTCTTCAAGTTTGATTTTCAAAGAATTTCGCATAAGTGTGCGTATATTGGCACGGCAAGCGATGAGCTTGGCGGGCTAATATTAAGCCGTACTACAACAAAATCAAACTAGCTTCTTCAAGTTTGATTTTCAAAGAATTTCGCATAAGTGTGCGTATATTGGCACGGCAAGCGATGAGCTTGGCGGGCTAATATTA
>CAKURL010000022.1 GCA_934675685.1 uncultured Candidatus Melainabacteria bacterium
GTGTGTTAGGTTGATAGCCACGATTGGCGCAGCTTTTTCCGGTGTAAATTTGAATTCGTAAATATCATTTGCAGTTTTTTCAGGATATTTTAAAAGAATTGCAACTGATTTTCCAGCGTCCGTGGGAGAGCCTCCGCCTATTGCTATAACTGCTTTTGCGCCAAATTCAAGAGCAAGAGCTTTTGCTTCGTCGATTGCAGCATTGCTTGGGTTTGGAGTGACTTTGTCGTAATTAGTATAAGCGATATTGTTTTCTTTTAGCGCTTTTTCTACAACATCCCAAGCGCCGGTAGCTTTGTAAGCATTTCTTCCTGACATAACGATAACTTTATCTATTCCTTTTTTAGATAAGTCTTTTGCGATGTCGTTGATTTTTTGAATTGCACCAACGCCAAAATATACGCAGGTTCTAGTTCTAATTTCTTTTACTTCATTAATGTCAATGTCTTTTTCCCACATAATTGTGCTCCTTTTTTTAATTAGACCATTCAAAAATATTTTAGTATTTTAAACTATTAATTGCAAGTTCAATATCTTTATTTTTATAAATATAACTTCCTGCTACAAGAGAATTTGCACCTAGATTTTTACAAATTTCAGCGGTTTTATCGTTTATTCCACCATCTACTTGAATAATTAAATCTTTGTTTTTTGAAATTTCTTTGATTTCTTTAATTTTATAGGCGCAATCTTCCATAAATTCTTGCCCGCCAAACCCAGGTTCCACCGTCATTACAAGAATTAAGTCAACTAAATCAATATATTCTTTTATTTCTTCAACCTTGGTTTTAGGTTTAATTGAAAGCCCTACTTTTTTGTTGAATTTTCTTATTTCTTTTATGGTTTCAGAAGTATTTTCTTTTGTTGCTTCAAAATGAAATGTGATTAAATCGCTTCCTGCGTTACAAAAAGCTTTTACATATTTCATCGGGTTTTCTATCATTAAATGCGTGTCTAAAAAAAGCTTGGTTATTGGGCGAATGGATTTCACTACGGGGACACCAATCGAAATATTTGGGACAAAATGTCCGTCCATGACGTCTATATGAAGCCAAGGGACAAGGTTTTCCACTTTTTTGATGTCGCGCTCTAGGTTTGCAAAATCCGCAGACAAAATTGAAGGCGAGATAATAACTTCGCTATTCATTTTCTTCTCCTTCGACATTTATTTTTAAATTTCTAATCGCGTCAAGCGCCGCTTCTTGTTGTGCTTGCTTGATTGTTTTTGCGCTTCCTTTTCCAATTATTTTGTTTTCGAATTCAACTTCTATAAAGAAAGTCTTGTCGTGCGCAAGGCCCGTTTCGTCTGTTTTTTTGTAGATTGGAAGGGTGTGATTTATGCTTTGAGTGTATTCTTGTAAAATCGCTTTTGGGTTATATAAAATAGAATTTTTTTCGCCTTCTAGGATTTCTTTTTCGAAATTTTCTTTTAAAAATTCAAGAGCTTTTTTGTAGCCATTTTCTTCATATTCGAGAAAAATTGCCCCCAAAAGTGCTTCAAAAGCGCAAGCGAGGATTGATTCTTTCTTTTGTCCGCCGTGTTTTTTTTCGTTTTTTCCTAAGATGATGAGCTCTTCAAAACCGAGTTTTTTAGAATATTCAAAAATATTTCTGTCAGAAACCAACTGGGCTCTGATGTTTGTCATTTTTCCTTCTTGATATTTAGGAAAAGTTTTATATAAAATTTCGCTTATCGCAAGCTTTAAAACAGCGTCTCCTAAAAATTCCAGCCTTTCATAGCAAGCTAAAACCTCGATATTGTTTTCTTGAACAAAAGAAGAATGAATAAAAGCTTGGTTTAAAAGAGAAATATCCTTGAATTCAAGATTATATTTCTTTTGAAAATCTTTTAAAACTTCAATTCTTTCTTGGGTCAAATTATAGGTAAGCATTTATTGCCCCTTGGATATATTTGAAAAATTCAATAATGACGTTTGTTCCTTGGGTGAAGTGCATGAAATAATAATATGCAACAGGGATTGCAAAGATGTAGCCATCAAATCTGTCTAACATGCCGCCATGCCCTGGAAGAATGTCTGATGAATCTTTAACACCTGCGTCTCTTTTGATTAAGGATTCAGATAAATCTCCAAGTTGCGCAGATAATGTTATCACAAGCCCGCCCAAGATTGCTTGGCACAAACTTAATTTGGTATAAAAAATTCCAAAAATCGAAATCAAAATGGCGCAAATTCCGCCCCCTATGGCGCCTTCTATTGTCTTTTTGGGGCTTACGATTTCTGCTAATTTTCTTTTTCCGAATTTTACACCAAAATAATATGCGCCAACATCAGTCATGGCAACTGCTAAAAAGCCAAACATCAAAAGCCCCAAGCCTTCCGGTGAAGAAAATTGAAAAGCTCCTACTCTTGTTTGCCCTATTTGGCGAATTAAAAGAAGGTGGCAAGGAAGCCAGCCACAATAAAGTGCTCCTAAAGTAGTCGTCGCAACGTTTACGATGTATGGTTGGCGCCCTCTGAACAAAACCACTAAAAATGAGGCCATAATGGTCAAGGTGAGCATAGATGGCACCATATCAAAGCGGTGGAAGAAGGTCAAAGTCGCAAAGACCACAGCGGAAAATAGAATTATAGATAAGCTCGGGTGAAAGCCCTTGTGTCTTAAAATTTTGACGAATTCTCGAGAACACAAAGTTATGATTATCAAAAGCAAAACATATAAAGGTAAAGACCCTAATACAATTGCTCCGATTGAAATCAAGGAAGCGATTACACCCGTTATAACTCTTTTTTTGTCCTTTTTGGGCTTTGGACTTGTGTTTTCTTCCATTTTTAGATTATATCTCCATTACTTCTTTTTCTTTTGCAACAACAACTTCATCTACCATTTTAGTAAATTTATCTGTAATTTTTTGGATTTGGTCTACACCATCTTTAATTGTGTCTTCTGGAAGATTTTCGCTTTTTTCTAGTTTTTTCACTGCTTCGGTTGAATCTCTTCTAACGTTTCTGATTGCAACTTTTGCGTCTTCCCCGTAAGCTTTTACGCTTTTAGACAATTCTTTTCTTCTGTCTTGTGTCAAAGGTGGGAATTGAAGGCGAATTACGATACCGTCGGAGTTTGGAGTAATTCCGATTTCGGCTTTGATGATTGCTTTTTCGATTTCTTTAATTATTGTTTTGTCAAATGGAGTGATAACAAGAGTTGTGCCTTCTGCAACGCTCACATGTGCCAATTGGCGAAGGCCTGTAGGTGCACCGTAATAGTCAACCACTACTTTATCTAAAATTAATGGATTAGCTCTTCCTGTTCTTACTGTAGCGAGGTCTTTGTTTAATTGGTGTATGCATTTATCCATTCTCTCGTTTGTACTTTTCTTGATTTCTTCAATTGACATTATTTTTTCTCCTAAATTATTATAATTATTTTACGATTGTTCCTACTTCTTCTTTGTTTTCGATTTTCACAATGCTATTTTCTAAGTTGAAATCGAAAACGACAATAGGAATAGAATTTTGTTTGCATAGTGCGCAAGCTGTTAAATCCATGACTTTTAAATCTTTAAAAATGATGTCGTCATAGCTGATTTGTTCAAATTTTTTGGCATTTGGGTTTGTTTTTGGGTCGTCTGAATATATTCCATCAACCCCGTTTTTCGCCATAAGCATAGCATCTGCGCCGATTTCTGCGGCTCTTAGGGCAGCAGCTGTGTCTGTTGTAAAAAATGGATTTCCTGTGCCTGCGGCAAAAATCACAACTCTGTTTTTTTCTAAGTGCCTGATTGCTCTAAATCTGATATATGGTTCTGCGATTTTGTCGATGTCTATTGCGCTTTGCACTCTGCAATCAACCCCTATTTTTCTAAGCTCCGATTGAATAGCAATTGCGTTCATCACAGTGGCTAACATTCCGACATAGTCTCCGCTTGCTTGGTCCATGCCGAGCTTTGAAGAATTTTTCATGCCGCGAAATATGTTTCCGCCCCCGACTACGATTGCAATTTGCACTCCTAAATCGTAGGCTTTTTTGATTTCTAAACAAATTTTGTGGACAGGTTCCGGGTCAATTCCAAATTGCTGGTTGCCCAAAAGCGCTTCTCCAGAGATTTTAAGAAGTATTTTCTTATATTTTAAATCGCTCATTTAACACCTTTTCTAAGTTGTATTTCGAAAATAATATATTCTAATTATACACAAGAATTGAAGATTGTGTAATAATTAAAAAATGCAAAATAAAGATTTTATCAAACAAATTGTTTCAAAAGATTTAGAATTATCAAGAAAAATAATAAAAGAAATTATAGAAAACAAAGATATCAACGCTTTTCAAGAATTGTGTGAAAAATCTGATTTTATTTTTCCTTTTTTAAAAGAAAGAATTGTTAAAGATTTTATAAGTTTTATTAATAAAGATAATTTTGAGATAACTTTTTTGTTTGCAAAAGTTTACAATCAAGATTTTGAAGAGATTGTTTTGTCCCCTTGGAGACGTTTTGCAAACGAAGATTTAACAGATGAAATCTTGGATTTATTTGAAAAAGGAAACAATGATGAAAAGACTTTTGCTGCAAAATATTTTTCTTTTGTGAAAGATTCTTTGGCGCTAGATTTTCTTTATAAAGAAAGTTTTTCAGATGATATTATTTTAAGAAGCGCTTGCGCGAATACATTGAAGGCTTTTCAAGATGTTAAAATCTTAGATGAAATGAAAGATATCATTTCTTCTAAAGATGACGAATTTGAAAAATTAAAAGCATATCAATTTTTAATATCTTATGGCGACAAATCTTCTTTGGAAATTGTCTTGAAACATTGTTTTTCAAGCCCTTTTGAAGCAAGCATTGTTTCTTTTTTAAATGACAATTTTGATTTTAATTTCTTAAGAAATAACTTTCAAGATGAAACAATTTTTAAGATTTTCAATGTATTAATTGAAAATTATCCTGAAGAAATTCCCCTAGACACTATTCAATATTATGACATCTTAAGCTATTTGAAGTTTTTAGAAAAAAATAAAAATCAGTATTCAGCGAACCTTTTAATTTTAGCTAAGGATAAATTTTGCCAGTTGGAAAATGACGAAATTTATACATTTGACCTTGATAAAAACCTTAAAAATTATTTATCTGAAATTTCAAAATATTTAAAAAATTTAAAACTGGAAAATTTAGACGAAATTGAAGAATTAAATACTTTTTCGTTTAACCAAAAGCGCTATTTGACGGCACTTTTTGCAATTAAAATTTTGGCCAAAAAAGAATATTCCTCTTTTCTTTTGGATTTAATTAATCAAAAGAAGCTTAATTTTGTTTTGATGGCAAAAACAGTTGAAGTTTTAAAGGAATTTAATAGCTTGAGTTTGGTTGATAAAAACGTTTTTGATGAGATTGATGATTTAAACAAAAAAGCTTTGATTTTAAGCTATTTTAGCTAAAATCAAGTTCAAAATAGCTGCCTAAAAGCTTATAATAGTCGCAATTTTTCTCGATTTCAAAAAGTGCATCTTTGATTTCATCTTTGCCTTTGTCGATATCGACAAAGAAATTGTATTCGCCAAAAGTTTTTTTAGAAGGGCGAGATTCAATATATACGAGGTTTAAATCGTATTTTTTAAATATTTTCAAGATTTCAAAAAGCGCTCCTGATTTGTTTTTTGTGTTAAAAACAATTGAGGTTCTTGTTTCTTTTTTGATGTTTAAATCTCTTGAAGAAACTAAAACAAAGCGCGTTTTGTTGTCTTTGATGTCTCCTATATTTTCTTCTAAAATGTTCAAATTAAGCTCTTTAGCAAGGGCATTTGAGCCAATCGCGCAATACGATTCATCTAAATTTAGAAGAGAATTAATAGCATTTGCAGTAGAAGTCGAATTTATCAAATCTATATTTTCGTCAAAATTTTGTAAGATAAAATTGCTGCATTGCGCAAGCGCTTGTGGGTGCGAGATTATATGTTTGATTTTATTTTTTTCAATTTTATTGCTTTTTGAAACAAGGCAATGTTTTATTTTTATTTCAAGCTGCGCTTTGATTTTTAAAGGCGAAAGATAAAGAGAATCAATCGTTGGGCGCACTATTCCTTCAATCGAATTTTCAATCGGAACGAGGGCGAAGCAGTTGTTTTTTTGTGCGAGCTCGAGAGTTTTTTGGATTGTGGATACAGGGGTTAATTCAAAATCTTCTTTTAAAAAGCTAAGAGCTTTTTTGGAAGCAAGCTCGCTATATGTCCCTTTTGGCCCTAAATAATATAAATTCATTATTTATATCTTTCCATATCTCTTTTTTGGTCTTTTTCTTTTAAACTTGCCCTTTTGTCAAAGAGCTTTTTGCCCTTTGCAAGGGCGATTTCCACTTTTAAATAGCTTTTTTTAAAATACATCTTGGTGGGTACAATCGTGTATTTTTCTTGTTTGATTTTGTTTTGGATTTTCAAGATTTCTTTTTTGTTTAAAAGGAGCTTTCTGTCTCGCCTTGGCTCGTGGTTAAAGATGTTTCCAAAGTCATAAGGCGAAATGTGGCAATTAATCAAAAACATCTCTAAATTGTCGTCGATTTTTACATAGCTATCTTTTAAATTTGCGCCATGCTTTCTGATGGATTTAATTTCAGTCCCCAAAAGGCAAATCCCTGCTTCAAATTTGTCAAACAAAAGGAAGTCGAAGTAGGCTTTTTTGTTTGAGCTTATGATTGGGCTTTGAGGTTCTTTTGTAGTTTTTTGTTTTGCCATAAAATTATTCTATCATAGAAAATCAATTCTGTAGAGCGCATTTTATTTGTTTTGTAATCAATTTTATAGTTTAATTGTTTTATGATAAACGATGAATTTTTAAAAGAATATGATGAAATTTTAACTCAAACGGAAAAGCCTTCTCGCTATATTGGGGGTGAATTTGGAAGCTACAATAAAGATTTTTCAAGCTCGAGAGTTCGTATGCTTCTTGCTTTTCCTGATAAATATGAAATAGGGATAAGTAATTTTGGGCATAAAATTTTATATGACATAGTAAATAAATCTCCTGATTTTATGGCGGATAGAGTTTATGCGCCCGACAAAGACTTTGTTTCTTTGCTTGAAAAATATAATAAAGAATTATATGCTCTAGAATCAAAAAGAAAAGTCAAAGAGTTTGATGTCGTGGGTTTTGGGCTTCAATATGAATTATGTTATACGACAATTTTAAAAATGCTTGAAATGTCAAAAATCGAAGTATTGAGCGAAAAAAGAAAAGAGTCCGACCCTATTATTTTAGCTGGAGGCCCATGTGCTACAAATCCAAAGCCAATGAACAAATTCATTGATATTTTTGCAATTGGAGATGGCGAAGATGTAATTCTTGAAATTTTAGAAGTTTGTAAGGAATTTAAAAACAAAATTTCAAGAAAAGAATTAATCGAAAAATTAGCTAAAATCGAAGGAGTTTATGCGCCTTTAGTTGGAAATAAAACAAAAAAAAGAATTACGCAATTGAAAAAAGAAACGCACCCGACAAATTCTCCCGTTCCTCATTTTGCTTCTGTTCAAGATAGGGCGGTTGTGGAATTAAGAAGAGGCTGCGGAAGATTGTGCCGCTTTTGTCAAGCTTCTCATATCAATCTTCCAATTAGAGAAAGAAAAAAAGAAGAAATCGTGGAACTAACAAAAGAATATGTTAAAAACACAGGCTACGATGAATATTCCTTGCTTTCTTTGTCCTCTAATGACCATAGCGAAATAAATGAAATCCTAAAAGATTTAAATTGCTATTTTAAAGACACAGGTGTGGGTGTTTCTTTGCCTTCTCAAAGGGCAGATAGGTTTTCTTTGGAGCTTGCAAATTTAATCCATGGCGAAAAAAAATCCACAGTGACAATCGCCCCAGAAGCAGGCAGTCAGAGAATGAGAGACATTATAAACAAAAATTTATCAGAAGAACAAATAATAAATGCGACAATTTCTTGTATTAAAAATGGCTGGAATAGAATAAAATTCTATTTTGTAATTGGCCTTCCAAACGAAGAAGAAGATGATTTAAGAGGAATTGTAGAATTAATTAAATCCATTAATTTAAAATGTCGCGAAAATGGGCTAAAATATCCTCAAATCACTTGTTCGATTTCCGTTTTTGTTCCAAAACCCCACACTCCTTTCCAATGGGCAAGGCAAAATACAGTTGAAGAAGTTGAAGGAAAAATCAAGTTTTTAAGAGATTTGAAAGACGAAGAAAAAATAAAAAATGCGAAATTTAATTTCCACAATCCAAAAATGTCTCGTCTTGAATCTTTTTTGACAAGAGGCGATGAAAATATTTCTGATTTTATTTATGAGCTATATAAAAATGGCGCATATCTTGAATCTTGGGACGAAAATTTGGATTTAGATTTATATCAAAAAATCGCTCAAAAGCTCAAAATTAGCATTGAAGAGTTAGCTTCAAAAGAATTTCAAAAAGATGAAATTTTGCCTTGGGACAATATTGACGTTGGTTTGAATAAATCTTGGCTTTGGGGGGAATATGGAAAAGCAAAATCCGCAATTTCCACTGTTCCTTGCGAAACGAAATGTAATAATTGCGGAGTTTGTTCAAACTTTAAAGTTCATAAAGTCTTAGCGAAATAGCTTATTTATTGCTATTCATATCTTATTCCGGCTTCTTTAAAGCGTCTGAAGATTTCTTGAAGCCTTAAAATAGGTTGTACTAAAGAAACTCTAAAATGGTCGTCTGACATTTCGCCAAAAGCGCTTCCTGGAGTCACTAAGACACCTGTTTTATCAAGCAAATATTTGCAAAATTCCATAGAAGTCTTGAATTTTTTTGGAATTTTAATCCAAAAATACATAGTAGCGTCGCTTCGAGGAGCATAGAAACCAAGGTCTGTGAAGCCTTTTGCCATGATTTCTCTTCTTGCGTCATAAGTATCCATAATGTCTTTTACATATTGATGGTCCATTGTAAGCGCTTCTATACAAGCGTCTTGGACGATTGTAGATGTTCCATAGTCTATGTTTGATTTCATAGCATAAAGGTTTGAGATAAATTCTTCTTTTCCTATCGCAAAGCCACATCTCCAGCCTGCCATATTGAAAGTTTTTGTAAAAGAATGAAATTCCATTGCGACATCTTTTGCGCCGTCGATATTAAAAATCGAATAAGGGCGATAATTTGAAAAGCAAACTTCGCCATAAGCAAGGTCTGAGATGAGCAATATGTTGTATTCTCTGCAAAAATTTACAATGTCAGCCAAAAAGCTTTTTGGTGCAACGGCTCCTGTTGGGTTGTTTGGGTAGTTTATAAAAAACATTTTTGCTTTTTTTGCGATTTCTTCAGGGATATCGTTTAAGTCAATTAAGAAGCGATTTTCTTCTTTTAAGTTTACGAAAAATGGCTTTCCGCCTGCAATCAAAGTGCCCCTGCACAAAACCGGATAATATGGATCAGGTATGATATTGATATCCCCGGGGTTTGTATAGGTCATTGCAATATTTGCAAGCCCTTCTTTTTCTCCGATTAGGGTTTGAATTTCTGTCAACGGGTCGATATCGATAAAATATCTTTCTTTTAACCATCTTGAGATAGTTTGTCTTAGCTCTAATTTACCTCTAAAATTCGGGTAGCCGTGGTTTATTGGGTTTTTGATTGATTCTTGAGCTACTCTTACGATTGGGTCTGGAGTTGCGCCATCAGGATTTCCGATTGAAATATCTATTACATCAACCCCTTTTTTAATTGCTTCTTGTTTTAAATCTGCCAGTTGAGCAAAGATATATTTTGGCATGTTTAAAATTCTGTCTGCCGGTTTGATTGAAATTTTTGTTTTTGTTTCTTGTGTCATTATTTTTTTCTCTTTCGCTAAATTAAATCTATGAACGTTTTTTTGAATATTTTAAGCGTTTTTTAAAGTGTTTTTTAGTAAAACGAGCATAAAAAAAGAAGCCTCGAAAAACCCGAGGCTTCTTTTAAAATTACTTATAAAACTACGCCTCAGGAGTTTCAGCAGCGGCTTCCGCTGCCGCTTGGGCTTCTTGTGCGGCTTTCTTTTCTTCTTCTAATTTAGCTTGAGCTTTTTTAGAAAGTTTTTTAACTTCTGATTTTTTGTAGTTTAAAGTACCGTCTTCGTTTGCGTTGTTGATTAAGTAGCAAACAGTTTCGGTAGGTTGAGCGCCTTGAGCGATTCTAGCTTTAGCTCTTTCAACGTTCAATTTCATTTCTTTTGTTTTAGGGTTGTAATAGCCTAATTCTTCAACTGCAGCGCCTTCTCTTTTTGCGCGCGCGTCAATAGCGATTATTCTGTATGAAGGATTCTTTTTATACCCTAATCTTTTTAGTCTTAATTTAATCACTTTATCAAATCCCTTTGTAAAATACTGTCTTTATTCTATCAAACTATAAACATATTTATTTTGCAAGCAATCTGGCTCAAAATATGTTAATTTTTTTTAATATATGGTATTATTGATGACGTGATTAATCAAGCGATAGAAAAAATTTTAAATAAAGAAAATCTTGATTTCGTCGAGTCTAAAGAATGTTTTGACGAAGTTTTTCAAGGGCTCGCGGGCGAAATTTTGGCGACTTCTTTTATTGGCATGCTGAAAATGAAAGAAGAAACAATTGATGAAATCTCGGGTGCAATCGTCTCTTTTAACGAAGCAAACAGAAAAATTTCAATAGGCAAAAATAAAGATAACACTATCCAAAACGTCTTTTTTGAGACATCTCAAAGTAAAAAATATTTTAATTTTGCTTTTGTAAATGACTTGATATGTTCTGCTAGTGGGCTCATCAGCTCTGATTATTCTTTTGAAAACTCTTTGTTTTGGGCTTTAAAAGACAAATTTCAAATTTTTGATAAGCTTGATTTTATTATTCAAGACGCGAACGACTTGGATTTTGAAGAAACAAACTATGTTTTGTTAAAATTGAAAAACGATATTCCGAATTTCAAATATTCAAGCGAAATTTTTCTTAATTTAAACTTTAAAACAATTTTAAACTATGCTTTTGCTTTTTTTAACCCAACAGGGGCAAAAAACCTTTACTTTGGGCTTGATGACAAAAATGACGTAAATAAATTAGCGCAAATCGCTCTAAAACTTGGCTATTCAAATTCAGTCGTTGTGGCAGGTTCAAATAATCTTCCTTTTGTCACGCCTTTTGGCTCTAGTTTTGTTGCGGAAGCCTGGAAAAACAAGATTTTCACTTATGAACTTTCTTTTGGCCTTCTTGATTTTTCTGAACATGATAAAAAAGAAATTGAAATCGAAAATAAAGAAGAATTTAAAGAACTGTTTTTTGATTTAATTGAAAACAAGCTTGATGAGAAAAATGCAATTTTTGAAACATGCGTTGTAAATTCTGCTTTAGCTCTATATATTTCAAAAAAAGCTGATTCTTTGATGGAAGGAATAGATTTAGCAAAAAAGACAATAAAAGACGGGCTTTTAAAAGAAAAATTTTCTCAGATTAAAAGATTTTATTCTTAAAAAATCAACTTTTTATTTGAACAATTAAAAATTTGAAATTATAATATTAAATTGTGAAGAAGATTTTTTTGATATTTTTTATAATTTTTTCTATGAATTCTTTTTGTTTTTCAAAAACCCAACAAGAAGAATATCAAAATGACGCTTTGTATTCTGAAGAATATTTCGATTATTTAATAGAATGCGCTTCTTTAGAAGCTCAAGAAAAGGCGGAAGCCCAAAAAGCACTCGAAAAAGAAAAAGCTAAGAAAAATAAAAATTTAAAAAATTTATCTGAAATCACGCAAGACGAAATAGATGAAGCTGACTCTGAAGCACAAGATAGCATTTCAGAAGTCTATGAACCTTTTAAATTGAGAATTGAAAGCAAAGAAATAGGCTCTTATTCTGAAGCTTTTAAAAAAGAAGATTCAAAAACAATTATTCCTATAACTTCTAAATTTAGCTTAACTCAAGACACTTTGAAATTTAAAAATAAATATAATAGCAACGACTACAGGATTTTAGCCGGCGGCGAATATCAATTTAACAAATATTTTAACGTTGCTTCTGGGCTTGAAACAAACTACAGAAGCCTTGATCAGACTCCTATTTCAAAAAAAATATATATCACACCGACTTTAAAATTATCAAATAAGCTTTCTGTCTCTTTTTATAACAAAATGGACACTCAAACAAAATCTTCTGACCACGATGTGAGCTTGAATTTTTCTCCTTTTAAATCGAACAAAGTCGATTTAAAAATTTATGCAGGCTTAACAAGAGCGCAATCAGGAACAACGTCTGAAAGCGTTTCTTTCTATACTAATTTCTATTTTTAATTTTGCAAGAAATTTTTATTGTACAAAGAAAGCATTTCAAGGCTCATCATCAAAGCTTGGTTGGTGCCATCTTGCATAGTGTTTGCGCCTTGGGCTTGTGCTTGGATAGAAGCCAATTCGCGGCTTAGAGATTTTAATTCTAAAAGCTCATTTTTGTTGTTTGAAGAAGCTTGGATTTTTTCTTCAAGCCCAGCTTCCACCATATTTGAAATTTCTTGAAAAGAAGCCTTTTCGTCTACAGAAATCCCTATTTTTTTGGCTAAACTGATTAATTTTTCTTTGTTGTCGTCTTTTGCTTGACTGCTTTGATTTTGGTCTTTATTAGACAAGCTTTGGTTTTCTTGCTCTTTTGCAAGTTCAAATTTTCTTATCATTTGTTGCGCTTGGGCTTCTGTGATGTTTTTATTATAAACTATCCCGAGCTCTTCAAGCTTTGCTTTTGTGGCGTTTGTGAGTTTTTGGTTATATGCTCCAAAAGAACTTGCTCCCATTGCCAAATTTATATTATTTATGCCTGCCATAATTTTTTCCTTTTTATTTCCTTAATGGAATTACCCTTCTTGTCAACCTTATGGCATATTTATCGGCATTTTTATTTCAAAAATTAGCTTTAAATTAATTATTTTTACAATTCTTAACACAATCTTGTTTATTGAAATTTGTTTCAAAAATGTGGTCAAGTTCTTCGATTGTAAGCTTTCTTGGGTAAAAATATGAAAAATGTCTTTTAGCATTAATCACAAAAGCACTATAAAAATTGTCTTGATATATTTGGCTATAGCCTAATTCTATTAATATGTTTGAGTTTCTTGCAATTGGCCTGTAATTTTCAAAAATAATGACATCAGGAGGATATTCAAACAAAATTCTTAAAGGTTTTTCGCCTTCTAGGTTGAAAAAGTCTGTTGTCATTTTTAAATATTCTTTTGGGTAAACTTGTTCATATCTTGAATTCATAAAGACTTTGAGCTTTGGGTAACCTTTAAAAGAAACGTAGTCTGAAATGGTGAAAGGCGCTAAGACTTTAGCTTCCACGTTATTTTCAATTAAAAAATTTACACAATCCACAGGGAAAAATTCTCTTGAATCTGCCCAAGTTGTTTCTTTGTAGCTTGAATTTGAAATTAAAACAAAAGAATAAATCAAAACAAAAATATATAATAAATATTTAAAATATTTTTGAATTGAATAAAAAAAGTTGTTTTTTAAAGCTTTTAAAATAAAAGTTTTTATAAAATTGAAGAGTTTATAAAAATCTTGATAGCAATATAAACTAAAGCAAACGATGAATAATTCTATGTGTTTGATGTGCAAAATTGATAAAATAATTGTGGCTAAAAGGACTAAAATCCTTGCGAAATCCGGTTTTTCCCTTTTGAAATTTTTAATATTTTTAAATTGCAAGATAATCCAAAAAAGAGCGAATAATAAGAAAAATTTATAAACCCAAAGATTTAAGCTTCTTATTTGAGGGTTGAAAATGTTGCTCCATTCTGACATCGAGCTTTTGTCGTAAGTCAAAGCGTCAAACAAAAATAGAATATATTTATAACCCCAAGGGTTGATAAAAAACGTCAAAAGCACCAAAACAAAGCCTAAACACAAGCATTTTGAAGGTTTTTTTGAAATAAAAGAGTTTAAAATGTATAAAAATAATATTCCGACTCCGGCTAAAATTCCCCCGTGGCAATTTAGCCAAAAAACGCTTAAAATGGGCAAAATAAACAAATATTTTTTGTCTTCAAGCTTTAATTTTTCAAGGCATAAAATCCAAAAAGGCAATAAAATAAAACTTATCCATTGGATTTTGATTGTATTATAGATTAAATTAAAATTTACAATATGCAAAACTAAAAGAAAATAAAAAGAGAAATTATAAGGATTTTCTTTTGAATTTTCAATTTTTAGCATTTTCGAAATTGCAAAAGAAATAGAAAAAATATAAAGAAAAATTAAAGCGCCTTTTAGAAAAATAAGCCCAAAAAGCCCAAAAGCTTTTTGAATTAGATAAAATAATCCGCTAAAAAGCCATTCGTGATCCACCCAAGAGCCCGTTGGGGTATAAGAAAAAACATCTTTTGTCATAGGAAAAAAGCATTCTACAACGGCTTTTCCTTGAATTAGCCTTGAAAATAAGTCGTTATCAAGCCCGTTATAATTGAAGCTAAGCGCCATAATCGCCAAGAGTAAAACAAAATAAAATAAAAATGTATCAAATTTTTTATAAAACATTTTGCATAGCCCTTTTTGTGTAGATTAAAAAGACATAGTCGCTTTGGCGCGTTATGATTGCGCTATAGGCATTTTTGTCATGGGTAAAGATTTTATAATAATTATTTTTCACTTTTTTATATTGCGCAATTTCTTTTGGGTAGAAATTTGCATTTAAAATATTTATAAAATTATACAAAGTTCTGGAGCAAAGCGCGCTATAAAGCGAAAAAGAAGTGTTTTGGCTTAAGATATTAGAATTAAAATCAATTGTTCTTAAAGAGAGGTTGTATTGCTGGTTTTGCGCAAATTTGTCTATAGAATTGATTGAGACAATTTTTTGATTTAATTTATCTATAAAAAGGATAATTCTTGAATTTAAGTTGTTTTCTTTTATCAAATTTTCGATAAAATATTTAGTTAAAAAGTCATTTTCCAAGTTCGAAAAAAGGTAGTCTTGAGAAAGAAAATACACATTTTTCTTGTCGAGAGGCATATTTTTATCTATCAATTTTTCCAAAAAAGTCTCTTTCGACTTTTGAAATTTTGTTTTTTCTCTTAAAAAATTAAAATCAAAATCAAAGAAAGAAAGCTCTTTTGAATAATATTTTTTTAAATAAACCCCTTGATAAGGCGCGATTATTAAGTCTTTTTTGTCCAGCTGATAATCTTCTTTGAATTTTTCTAAAACACTCGTGCAAGGAAAACTCTTGTTTATCGTGATTGAATAAGAATTTACTTCTGGCACAATAATTTGGATTATCAACAAGCAAAAAACTAAAATTGCTTTTAAATAGGTGTCTTTAATTTGAAAAATTCCAAGCCCCAAAGCCAAAAGCCCCACAAAAAAGAATTGCATTAAATATTTAGGGCTGAATTCCAAGATATTCAAAGAAAACATTAAAAGAATAATTAAAGAATAGAGGCTCGATATGAAAAACAAAATCCTAAGCTTTGGTTTTTTGAATATTGCTTTAATTGAAAAGAAAATAAACAAAAAGAAAGGCAAAAACGAGCTATAAAAAAGGCAAATCAGGATTTTTAACTGGTTTAAATTTCTGATATCCGGATTTAAAAAATAAGTATATAGCATGCCATAAGTGCTTTTTGTTGTGATTTCTTGGTTGTTGAAGCTTAAATATGGACTAAAAAATTCGTTTATTAAAAGATATAAGCTATTTAAATTTATAGCGACATTTTGCATATAGTTTGTGATTATTTTGTAATTTAAAAAACAAATCTGCGAGGCAAAAACAAGAAAAAGCACGAAATAATAATAAGAATATTTTTTTAATTCAAGAAAATATTTTTTTAAAATCCTTGGTTTGCTTTTGAAAATTAAATATAAAACAAAAAATTGACATAAAACATAAATAATTCCAAAGTTGTCAAAAAGGCAATATATCGCGCTTGCGAGCATTAAAGTCTTTAAATTTTTTGAATTTATTTTCTTTATGAATTTTAAAAATACAAAAATTTGAATTAAAAAAGCAAGGGAATTTAAGCAAAAAGGCGTGATTTGGTTTGAAAAAAAGATAAAATAATGGTTGAGAGCTAAATATATAGCTAAAAACACTCCAAGCCAAAGTGATTTCATTGTTTTTCCGATGTTGAAAACAACGAGCGCACAAAGGATAGAGACTATTGTATTGAAAATTTTAAACAAAATTTCAAGATTGAAATATGACAAAAAATGGATAATGTAATAATAAAAAGAAAAGAAATGCCCGCCTAAGAATTCTTCTTTTGCGATTAAAAAAGGAAAAGAAGAATGCGTTATCACAATCCCTTTTAAATCCGTTTCAAAAAGCGCTCCATTATAGCATTCAAAAAGAAAACGAATTAAAACAAAAAGGAGTATAAACAGGATATAGGCAAAATTTATTCCTTTAAATTTCATATTAAAAGTATAACTTGAAAAGCCTTTTTAAGGCAAAAAGGCAAAAGAAGTTAACAATTTATAAACAATTGTAAAATTATCTTAAAATTAGGATTTAATTCATAAAGTTTTTGAAAAAATTGTCGAAAGCTAAAGTGTAAGTTAGTTTAAATGGTGATTTGAATGGTAGAAACTACTCGAGACACTCAAAGTTTAATGGTGCAAGAAATCGAAAAAATGAATTTAAATAATTCTTCTAAAGGCGCAAATTCCTTTAGGAAAGATGTCTTTTTTGAAAGAATGAACAACTTAAAGCTTTCAAACGACATTTCTGAAATCATCTGGTGCTCTTTTAATCAATAATTAGCTTAAAAAATTTTTTTATGCTAACATCAATTTATGAGCGAATTATTGATGCCGGCTGGCAGTATTGAAAAAATGAAATATGCGTTTGCGTTTGGCGCAGATGCTGTGTATTTAGGTCTTGTTGATTTTTCTTTAAGAGCCTTGAGGAAGGGCGAACTTATCGACAATTCAAACTTAAAAACGGCGGTCGAAATAGCAAATTCTTTGGGCAAAAAAGTATATTGCACTCTTAATATTTTTGCTTACGACAAAGATATCGACAAACTCAGAGAAACAATCGACATTCTAAACGACGCAAAGCCCCATGCTCTTATTATCAGCGACTTTGGCATATATAGAATTGCAAAAAAATATTTAAAAGACATTGATATTCATATTTCGACTCAAACAAACATTTTAAACAGTGAAGCTGTGAAATTTTGGCGAGATATGGGCGCTACAAGGGCGATTTTGGCTCGCGAATTGTCGTATGAACAAATCAAAAGAATAAGAAAAGAAGTCCCAGATATCGAGCTTGAAATGTTTGTCCATGGCGCACAATGTATGGGTTATTCTGGAAGATGTCTTTTGTCTGATTACATGACGAATGGCGCAAGGCAAGCGAACCAAGGAAATTGCGCTCAAGCGTGCCGCTGGAGTTATAAATTAGTCGAAGAAACTCGTCCAAATGAATATTTTGAAATCGTCCAAGACGACAAAGGTTCTCATATCATGTCCACAAAAGATTTGTGCTTGGTGAACCACATAGAAAAACTTGTGGATTTAGGGATAGATTCTTTTAAAGTCGAAGGAAGAACAAAAAGCTTATATTATGTTTCTGCTGTTGCAAAGACATATAGAAAATTAATTGATAAGAAAATCTCTAAAGAAGATGCTTTTTATGAGCTCAAAAAAGTTGGAAATAGAGGCTATTGCGAAGGCTTTTTCTTGGGCAACAATGATTCAAGCTGTTATTCTTACGACATTTCAAAAGGGCTTGCTGGCGCAGATTTTCTTGGAATTGTTGAAGAAAAAACATCTGAAAACACTTTTAAAACCTTAATAAAAAATAAAATTTTATTAAACGATGAAGTAGAAATCATAACTCCTAATTTTTCCACCTCTGCTCGAGTTTTGAAAATCACTCACGACAAAAAAGGCGAAATGGATAGAGCCAACACAAACGACGAAATTAACCTTGAATTTTCGTCTTTGGATAATTCTTGGCAAGAAGAAGCAAAATTTGCCCTTGTTAGGACTGTAGGCATGAAGGAATTTTAAAATGTTTTTAAAACCTGATTATAATTTAAATTCAATTTATGATATCGATATAATTGCCCTAAAACAAGGGAAAATTAAAGCTTTGTTTTTTGATTTAGATTCTACTTTGATGAAATCTAAAAGCGGAAAATTTTCTTTTAAAACAATTCAATTTTTAAACGACTTGAAGTCTAATTTCAAACTTGCAATTATTTCAAACAATTCTAACCTCGAATACATCAAAAAAGCACAAGCTCAAACAGATATTCCAATTTATTCTGTTGCAAAAAAGCCAAATCCAAGAGTTTTGCTTTTGGCTTGTGAGGATTTAGGCTTAAACCCAAAAGAAGTTGCGATGGTGGGAGATAGGCCTTTAAGCGACATCTTAGGTGGGATAAATGCTGGCATGGTGACAATTTTAGTCGACTCTATTTCAAAAGAAGAGGAAACAAAAATCGTCCGTTTTGCTCGTTTTTTGGAACGCTTGACTATTAAAAAATAGAATTAAAGTTTTTATTTTGCTCGCCATTTGAAGTTCTTGATCGAGCTTAATTCTTTTGGATTTCCAATTATTTTTACTTTAAATTCCCTTGTTTCTATGTCTTGCGCTTGGTTTGAAAGGTTTGGGATTTTAGAGATTTCTTCATCTGGAATTTGAGTTGAAAACATTTTTTGAAATGGCGATTGCGCAAGAGATTTAATTATTTCTTTTGTGTCATCAGACATCTTATCTATTAATTTTTCTGCCGTCATTTGCCCAAAATTTCCCATAAAAGAAACCATAGAAGATGGAATTCTTCCTAAGACATCAAGGTTTGCGTATTGGTTTATCAAATTAAACCTGCCAACTACAAATAAGCTCATATTTGTGCCTGATGTTTTTAAATATTGAATATTCGCCCAAGAATTTTGGATTTTGACACTTCCTTCTAAGGTGTTGAAGTCGCCCGTGTTTTTTCTGCTTACGGCAGAAAGGGTTGAATTTAAAGAAAGCTTTAAAATATTAGATGATAAAATGTTCCCTGCTTGCAAAAAGCGCTCTAGCTTTGCAAATTGGCTCAATTCGCCATTATTTATGTTGAATTTCACAAGTCCTTCGATGGATTTTGTGATGGAATCAAGGTCATATCCCATAAATTCTACTCTTAAAAGTGCGCTTAATTTTCCGCTCGCAGCGATTGAAAGCTCTTTTAATTTAGAGGATAAAAGCCTTACGTTTATGTTTTTTGCTAAAATGTCTGCATTTATTTTTTGGTTTTTTGTGTTTATTTTAAGTGCACCTTCCAATTTTCCTTGAAGAGTGTCCGCTTTAAAGGTTTTTAAATTTAAAATGTCGTTTTTGAAATTGCCTTCAAAATAGACGTTCGTGAAAAGAAAATCTCTGCTTTGAAGCGCCAAGACGTTACCTTTTATGTTGTCTATTTGTATATCAAAGCTTGAATTTGAATTATATGAAACAAATTTTTCAAGCTTATCAAGGTCAATAAAGTTGCTTGAAAATTGAGCAAAAGAGACAATAATTTTGTTGTTTAAATATTTAATATCAGCCAAAAGGTCAAATCTGTCGTTAAAAATTTGGCCTTGAAGGATTGAAACTTGGCAGGCAGAGTTTTTGAAATTCAAAATCACAGAGGACAAATAAAGAGCATATTTTGGATATTTTAAATTTGAAATGTTTAAAACCCCATCAAGGCTCAATTTGCTCATTTTGCCAGCTAAAGTTATATCATAATTTGCGTCTAAAAACATATTGTCTAAAATAGGCAAAGTTAAAGACACGTTTTCTTTTGTTGAAATTTTTAATTTGTTAAATATCGGGTCTTGCTTAAAGAAATCTTTGATTTGACCTTCGATTTTTGCGATTTTATTTTCGCCATTTTTAATAGAACAATTGTTTAAATTAAGCTCGTTATTTTTGTAAATAATATTTCCTTCAAAATTTAAATTTTTCTTGTTAAAGACGATGAAACTGTTTTTTTGAGACAAATCTGCGTTGATGTCCAAATTTGCGCTCATTTTTTTCTCATCTGAATAGTTTTCAATTTTTCCTTGAATAAAGCTATATAGCCCATCAAGCGAGATTTTCGATTTTTCCAATTTGATTTCTTTTTCGTTTATTAAGAAATTGATTTTTTGAGAAGAAATTGGATATTTTTTATATTTTGCGCTCAAATTTTTAATTGAAACGTTTGCATATTTTAATTTTAGATTTTCGATTTTTGGAGTCACATTTATTTCTTCAATCGAAAATTTCAAATGTTCTTTTTTAATGGCCCCTTTTAAGTTCTTCAAGGTTGAATATGCTTCTATTAGAGGCTCTTTTAGAGTTCCTTTTATAGAAGAATTCACTTTTATTTGCCCTGATGTGATTTCTAAATTTTGAATTTCGTTGTTTTTTGCGATTTTCAAAAGCGGCTTTATGGAATTTAAAATCTTAGATAAATCAATCAAATCCGATTGTAATTTTAAATTTAAATTTGTTTTTTGGTCGATTTTTCCTAAAAGCTCAAACTTTGCGCCATTTAAATATGCACTTGTGCTTAAAATATCGATAAAGTTATCTTTGAAGTTTATTTTAGAATTGATTTTTTCGATTTTGAGCCCTGTTTTTTTAAGGAAAATCGCGCCGGAGGATAAATTCGCGCTCCCAAAAGAAGTTATCGTTTTAAAGTTGCTTTTTAAATGAACATTTGCACTCAAATTCCCTTCCAGCTTGAAATCTTCTGGGTTTAAGTTAATATTTATAATTTTAGAAAAAACTAAAATTATGGGCATTGTTTTTGATAAATCAAGCGAACTTGTTTTTAAATTTAGCTCAAGATAACTTTTTTTGTTGAAATTAAAAATAGAATTGATTTTGACAAATTGGTTATTTATAAAATTAAAATCAAAATCGCTTACGACTTTGTCTCCTTTAAAGGTTAAAATCATCGAATTTTTAGGCATTTGAAGATTATTCACAACAAAAGTCAAATCAGATATTCCAACTTCTCCAAAGAGCTTTGGATTTTTTGAATTTAAATCAGCTTTTAAGTTCGCATTTAAGCTACAATTTGTTTTGTATAAATACATCATCAAAAATGGGTTGTAGTCAAGCTTTTCGAGCTTTTTCAATATATTTTTTGCGTTTGGATTTTTTGATGTTTTTATGTTTAATTTGAGCTTGTAATCTGAGATTTTAAAAGTTTTTTTGCCGTCTTTTGCTTTTATGTTTCCTTCAAAAGAAAGCACGAAGCGAGAAGTGGAATTGATTAGATTTGTTATTTTTTCTAATTTTACGTTTTTCGCCTGAGTTGCAAAAGTCTTATTTTGGTCTTTGTCAAAGATGTTTAGAAGAAATTCCTTGGATTCTATTTTAAAAGATTGCAATTTGAAATCAGGATATTTAGCTTCAAAATTAGAAGAAAAATAGTTAAAGCAATCATATTTTTTATTCGAAAAATTGGAATTTATCTCGATTTTGTCTAGTTTGATTTTTCTAAAATCGACGTTTTTAAAAAGCAATTGTGCGATATTTAAATCTATATCGGGATTTTCAAGGGTGACGAAATTGAAATTTTTATCTTTATATTTAAGCTTTATTGATTTTGCTTTAATATTAATATCGAATTTCCAATCGGGCAAAATCTTTAAATCTTCAATATCAAGGCAAAGTTTCGTGTTTTTTGAAATAAAATCGTTAATAAAACCCTCTGCTCTTTGTTCTGTGATGATTTTAGGAAGAGCAAAAAGATAGCTACTATATAGCGCGATTAGAAAAATTGACAAGACTGAAAAAGAAAAAACTAAAAGATTTTTTATGTTCTTAAAAGCTCCAAAAATACACTTAAAAGGGGCGAAAGAGATATTTTCTCCCCTCGCACCCTTTTTAATTATTCTTATTGTACGCTGTATTAGATTTTTCTTTTTTACGTATATCATTTTTACATTTCGACAACAGAAATACTTGTCACTCCAGCGTTTCTTGCGTTGTCCATTAATCTCACTACGCTTTCGTGGTTTGAATCGCCCGAAGCTTGGATTAAAACGCCGTCCGGCTTGTCTTTAGACATTTCTTTAATTGTTGCAAGTAAATCGCTTTCTTGTATTTCATTTGAATCAATTACATATTTGTTGTCGCTTGTCACTTCGACATTTATGGTCTTAGCTTCTTGGTTGATGTCTTCTTGTTCTATATATTGTGGAACTGCCAAAGATAGCCCTTGCTGGTCTAATATTGGTGCAATCACCATCATGATAATCAACAATACCAAGAAAATATCTGTCAAAGGTGTGATATTTATTTCGTTAAATGTTTGTCTTTTCATAATTTTCTTCTTTATTCGCTTGGAATATTCACATTTTGAGAATTAAAATCCTCTTCTTCTTTGTCTTTGAGCTCGTTTTGTTGTTTTTTAGTCAAAGGTTCGCCTGCAACAACTAATTTTTCAAAGCCTGCGTCTTGCGCGCTGTGCATAACTTTTAAAATTTCTGAACTTTTTGTTTCTTTATCAGCTCGAACTACAACTTCTTTTTTTTCTAAATTTGGCGCAAGTTGAGTCAATTCAGATTCTAAGTCGTCACAAGATATTTTTTTCTCGTTTAAATAAAAAGTACCTTCTTTTGTGATTGAAATAGTTGCGTTCTTTGCTTCAATTGAAAGCCCAGAGTTGATTTCAGGGACCTTTATTTCGCTGTTCACGGATTGAAAACTTGGCGCAATCACCATCATAATAATCAACAGCACAAGGAAAATATCCGTCAAAGGCGTGATATTGATTTCGTTAAAGGTTTTCTTTCTTCCGTCCTCTTCGTTTGTAAAATTCATTTTTAATCCTCAATCTTATTGAAGCGCAATTGAATTGTTGTTGTCTACATTTACTTCTTCGTCTGAATCAATGAAGCTTAAAAATACTAATTTGATAAGTTTGAAGTCAGATTCGAAGCGAGAAACGACTGTTTGGAAATAGTTGAATAAAACAACAGCCACAATCGCAACACCCAAGCCAAGAGCTGTCGCAATAAGAGCAGAAGCAATACCTGTCGCAACTGCTGCTGATTGGTTGCCTTGTGTTGCTAAGTCTTGGAAAGTGTATAAAATACGAACAACTGTGCCAAACAAGCCTAAAAATGGCGCAACACCCCCGATTGTACCCAAGATTGTCAAATGTCTTTCTAGTTTTCTTGTAGCTAAAGAAGAAGAAATATCATAAGCTCTTGAAAAGCCTGCTTTTTGTTCTGTGTAAATTCTAAGTGCTTCATCTACCATTTCAGAAATGATACCGCCTAGTTGAACAGAAGCTCTTTGAGCAGAAGCGATGTTGTTTTTAACAAGTGCTTTTTGTAAGCTTGGAATGAATTCTGAAATATTTCTTTTGTTCTTTTTGTAATAAACTAATCTGTTTATCGCAACATATACAACTAAAATTGAACATATAAAAATTGGTGTCAATACTGCCCAATCTTGCACAATTGCTGTTAACATTAATTCCATTTTTATCCCCTTTTTTCTATTTTAATACACTATTTAATACATTGTAATCGAACGTGAATTCAATTGGCACAGATTGGCCTTTGAATTCTGGCGGAAGCGGCCTAAATGGCGCCGTGAGCTCGATTGCACTCATGGCAGCTCTATCTGCCAAAGGCACACCAGAGCTTTTAGTTACTCTATGAGACAAAAGTCTTCCGTCTCTTGCGATTGTAAATGTAATTACAACTCTTTTTGAAGTATCGCCTTTTGGCGGTGTCCAATTTTTCTTAATTTTTTGTTCAAGTTCCCTCATATATGGACCCCAGTTTGGCTGGCGAATTGCGTCGATTCCGGGAGCTCCTTTTGGGTTTCCTGGGCTAGGGTTTCCATAAGAACCGCCGCCAGAGGAACCGGTAGAGCCTCTTGAAGCGTAGCTTGGAGAACCTGAGCGGCTACCTGTTGAAGAACCGGAGCCTGAGCCGGAGCCTTTTTGTGCGCTGAACTTAGGAGCTAAGCCAGAGCCAGATGAACTAGAGCCGCCTGAATAAGAGCTTGCTCCTGTGCCTGATGTTTGTGGTCTATATGTGTTTCCGACTGGGCCTTGAGATTTTGGCACAGCCACTTTAAATGGGCTTGTTGGAGCACTTGCTATTTTCGGTCTGGTAACAGGTGCTGTGTTTGGTCTAATTGCTGGTTTTACGTTTGGAACAGTTGCCCCAGGAGCTTGAATTGGAGAAGGCTTTTTCACAACAGGTGCTTGTGGCTGAGTGTTAGGT
>CAKURL010000023.1 GCA_934675685.1 uncultured Candidatus Melainabacteria bacterium
TTAATTCTTCAATAATAAAACGGTTTCCTTTTTCATGGATTTTTGATACCAAAGATAACATTTCTTTCATATAATTATATTATAGTTAGATGTCTAACTTTGTCAAGAAGTTTTTGGGTTATTCAATAATTCAAATATTTTCTATATTACATTTTTTAAGCATGAAAACTACAACAAACCCCAATAATGCTAACATTTTCCCTAATAGCTTACCTTTATATATTTATAAACATATCCTTCTTTTTACATAAGGGTTTTTATTTTTCCAAAAAATCAACACTTTGGATAACTACATCTTGGCAATGCAGAAGAATAGCAAAAATAGCATAATTCAAGAATAAAAATCAAAAACAATCCCATACACTTCTAAATAAACAAAGGAGGAAAAATGTCTATTAAACGAAAATTAGTATTAGGTGCAACTTTGACAGTGTGCTCTCTTGCGCTCACCGTACCTATGAGCCTTGCTGCATGCCCAGTAAACTCTGATTGCGGCTGCAACAAAAATTCCGAAATCGTCACACCCGACAACGCTACTTGCTCAAAATGCAAAAAAAGCGACTGCGCTTGCGAAAAGAAAAAGAAAAAATGCAACCCTTGCGAAACGCAAAAAAATGACGATTGCAACTGTCCAACAGGTGCTGCTGCACCATGTTTAGAAGCAAAACCTCTAAACCAACAAACTTACGCATATCCAAATGCGATTTATTCAAATTCTAACACTTCTCAAGTCGGAGAAGACAAAAACAATGCGACAATAAACGAATCTTTATTAACGCCCTCATACAAAGGGGTGCCGGTAGAATGTGGCTGCCCCACAGGAGGAGCAGCGCCCGTAATCAATAGCGCAGATATGCCAACATACGACTGTAAAGACGCTCCAAGAGTGACTTCCACAACTCACATGGACATAATTAAAGTCACAAAAGAACCTTTTGAAGCATTAGGCTTCACGGGAGCCGCAGCCGACATCAACACCCAACAATACCCAGACGTATATGACAGCTATTGGGCAAGCTGCGACATCAACAGATTAAGCGAACAATGTGTCTTGAGTGGCTATCCAGATGGCATGTTTAAGCCAAACAGAAAAGTCTCAAGAGCCGAAATGGCGACTATGGTAGTCAAGGGCTACAACCTAAATATGACATCAAGCTGCGACAATTTGAGCTTCAAAGACGTTCCAAAATCACATTGGGCACATGATTACATCGCAAAAGCCGCCTCTGAAGACTTTGTTAAAGGAAAATCTCACGACAAATTCTTCCCAAACCAAAATATCACTCGTGCTGAAGCTTTAACCATTATGTCTAAAGGCATAAATTGCCCAATGGACGAACAAAAAGCCCAAGAAATCTTGGCTCAATATAAAGACGGAGCCTCTGTTCCTTGTTGGGCAAGACAATGTATCGCAAAAGCAATTGAAAACGGTGCTCTAAAACACGAAAGAAACCAAGACTACTTAAGACCAAACGACAAAGCAACTCGTGCAGAAGCAAGTGCAATGTTACAAGGCATGAGAGTGGCTGGCGGATATGATAAATCTACCAAAACTTGCGAACAAGATTTAGGCGGAAAAACATATATTGAACGCGAAGCAAAAGTCGAAATTCCAACTTTGCAATTAACCATGAACGACATCATAAACGCTAAACACGTGAACGTTGGCGAACAATTCGCAGCCACAACAACATCTGAAATCACAATAGATGGCGTAACCTTCCCTTGTGGCTCCACCGTTCGAGGAAAAGTCGTGGAAGTAACAAGACCAACTAAAAATTCCCAAGGTTCTTTGAGATTATCCTTCAACGAAATCGAAAATTGCTCAGGCTGCAAAACTGCTTTGCCTAAACAAATCTTGACCGCTAGAGTCGAAAGACAAAAAGAAATCAACGGCGTATTAAGATTAGTCCAACTTCCATTCACTTGGGCAGGTACTTTAATCGGTACCGCAGGTAGAACAATAGGGGGCGCTGCAATTGGTATTTCAAATGCCGCAGAAGGCTTCTTGGATCAAACCGGCGTCGGCACTTCTGAGTTATTAGGCGGAAAATTCAAAGCCGCAGGAAGAAGCTATCAAGACGGCTTAAAAACAGCTTTCAAAGCCCCAGTTGACCTAACAAGAACAGCTCTATCCGGCACAATGGGCTTATTCCAAACAACAGGCGACGAATTTGCATACTTAGTTGACCCATCAGGCATGCCAATCGCCAAAGTAAATCCAAAAGAAAAAGTAACAATTGCTTTTGGGCAATAATAACTAAAAACCACCGATGGTTTTTAAGGCTGAGAATTATTTATCTCGGCCTTTTTTGATTTTTAATTATTTATATTATAATTTTCCTATGCTAAGAGCAATTTTACCTATTATTCTATTAACAATTTCAAATGTTTTTATGACATTTGCTTGGTATGGGCATTTAAAGCACAAGTCCACAGCGCTTTGGATAGTTGTTTTAATTAGCTGGGGCATTGCATTTTTTGAATATTGCTTTCAAGTACCTGCAAATAGGATTGGAAGCGGATTTTATTCCGCTGCACAATTAAAAACAATCCAAGAAGTCATCACTCTTGTTGTCTTTAGCGTCTTTAGCGTTTTATATTTAAAAGAAAGCTTTAGGTGGAATTATTTAGTCGGCTTTCTTTTTATAATTCTTGCTGTATTTTTCATTTTCAAAAAATGGTAGATATTTTAGAAAATATTAACTTTTGTAACAAAAGTATATACTTTTGAAATACTCACACATAAAATGTTTTTATTTAAATATAGAAAATAAATGAAAAGGTAAAGCCATGAACTCTAACACATTAGTTATTCAATCATACATCGCAGCAGAAAATGATATCGAACTTCAATTAAATTTGAATTCTCAAATAAAAATAAACCAAATGAACAAATCTTCTGATGACGTTTCAAAAATCCATGACAAATATGGCGCAGAAGAAGAATATATAAGAAATCAAATGGACTTAGTTTCAAGCGACAAAACAAGCTCTGAATATCAACAATTAATGTCAGAATTAAATGCCCTAGAACAAGAAGAAGACGAAAAAGTAGAACAAATAGAAAAAAAACAATCAATCGCAGAAAGCAAAATCGACCAAGAAAACAGTTTGCTTGAAACAAGATATGAAGCTATGAAAAACGACAGACAAGGCTTCGAAGACGCAAGAACTAAAGACATCGAACAAACTTTTGGATATTTCCAATAATAAAAAATAATTAAACATTTAAAAACACCTCTTTTGAAACAAAAAGAGGTGTTTTTTATAAATTAGATTTTCGCTAGATTAAATTTGCCGCTTGGAATTCTTTTAGCCTTTTTTCTCCATATAATGGAACAAGTTTCTTTTCTTGTTGAGGCAAAAGTCCTTCTTCGATTGGGAGATAAACTCTATAGTCGATGTCAGGGAAGCAATTGTCGATTGATTCAATTTCTTCTAATTCTTTTGCGTCGATTGAATTTGCGTCAATCATATCTGCGATTTTTTCAAATCTTGCTACGTGTTCTCTAAATCTATCTGTCGCGTAGTCCTTAGCTTGCCATGTTGTAATCAAGAAAGGCCAATCTGAACTTTGAAGAAGCAAGTTTTCTCTTGCCAATTGGTTCAACGCTCTTTTCATCAAGCCGTCGTTTGGCACTTTTTCATATTTAGAGACAATGTCTATTATTCTTTTTTCGCAAGAGTGAATAATAGGCCACATCCATTCTGTCAAATGGTTTTGCCATACCCAGAAATGTCCGCCTTGACCCCAAGAAGACTCTGGAATTTGGATTGCTTCTGTTGGTGGGTGAGCGCTTAGGTATTCGCCTGCTGTCATCATTTCGATTTCAGGAGCGTATTTATTAAGTTTTCTAATTACTTGCTTAATAAATTCGATACCTTCAAACCACCAGTGTCCATATAATTCCGTATCGAACGAAACCATAACAAGACCTTGTTTTCCATCATGAGAATTTTTGTAATCATTCAACAAATGATACAAAAGATTTACATAATGGTCGGAGTTAGAATTAACTTGGTTCATAGCTAGCACAGGATCATAGAGCATTTTGTCGCCAAGGTCAGTTGTGGAAGATGTAATTCTCCAATAGTGCATGCCTGAGTTGCAATCTTTTCTGTGGAATTCACGATAGCAACCGTCCCCAGGATATCCATCTGCCGCAGACCAAACTTGAAAACCAGCTCTATCGTTTCTACCCATCACGGCAACTTGTGCATCAGGCAACCAATATGCACTATATGTGTCATATCCTGTAGCCTCTCTTTTTGGCAATGGTATATACTCAATATTTCCGTAGACTCCGATATTTCTACGGTTTCCGATAGAGTTTCCACCTTCAATCACGTGTGATTCGGTGAAAAAGTATTCAATGTCGTTGTTTTGCAATGTCACTTCAACAGCAGGGCGCCATTTTTTCTTTCCGTCTTTTCCGATGTATTCATATCCTTGGCGATATGCACATTCTGGAAGCCAGCAGCCTTTGGCTTTTTTGCCAAATAAGCGTTTTGTTGTGTCGGACCCTACTTTAAATTGTGCGTTTAAGTTTGTGTCAGTCGCAAGAAGTGGAGAAAAACCATGGGTTGCGCCTGATGTTGTAATTTCGATGCATTCCAAATCTTGGAATTTTTTAAACGCAGAAATTAAATCTTTGTTAAATTTATTTATAAATAAATCTTTAATTCTGTTATACCAATCAAAATAATATTTTGCTAAATATTTCAAATGTTGGCTATGAGCAACTTCTGGGTCCGGATATCTTTCCAAATCCTCTGAAACTGCTTTAATTCTCGAATCAAGATAATCAATAAATCCTTGTTGCAAGTGCGGATCGTTTAATTGTTCCGCCAAAATCGGAGTAATTCCGACTGTGAGCTTTGCTTTAATCCCTTCGTCATATAATTCGGAAATCATGTTTAACAAAGGAACGTATGTTTCTTCCATACATTCATATAAACATTCTTCCCCAAAAGGCCACATGCCGGCCATTCTATAGTATGGAAGATGGGAATGTAACATAAATACAAATTGCCCGATTTTTTGTCCCATAATTTTTAATGCCTCCGATATATTTATATATAATTAGATACTTTCTTTATATCATAAAATAACACAAAATATAATCATATAGAATTAGTACCTTTGTATAAATTTACTAAAGTTAATAATTAAAAACTTTGTCTTTCTAAAAAGCCAAAGTTCATAAAAAAAATTATTTTTGATTTCTATATTTTTTGCAATTATTCTATTGGGCATTTTTGTTTTCTTTAATAGAAGAATATAAAGCGCTCAAAATAAACACAAGCCCAATGGTGCCTGTCACAACTTCACTCACTTCTTTAATAGCCGAAATAAACATAATTAAAGCCAAAGCTCCGATTGCAAAATGAGCGCCGTGCTCCAAGAATTTATATTCTTTTAAAGTTTTCTTTTCGACAAGCATGATAGTTAAAGACCTCACAAACATCGCGCCAATTGAAAGCCCAATTGTGATTATAAAAATATCTTTGCTTAAAGCAAATGCCCCCAAGACACCGTCAAGAGAAAAAGAAGCGTCTATGAGCTCTAAATATAAAAAATTTACAAAACAAGAATTTTTAAGACTAAAACCTGTGTGTTTTTCTTTGAAATTATTGCAATTATTTTTTAAACCATGGTGCTCTATAAAATGGCTAAGCCCTTCCATCAAAAGAAAAAGAACTATCCCCCAAACCCCAGAAAAAAGGATTTCAAGCCTGTGGCCTTCGGGGGCTAAATGTTGCGTGAGCAATATCAAAAGCAAAGTTATAGTAATCCCGATACTTTTAAAATGCCCCAAAGCAGCCATTTTTTCTTCTATAGGTTTTATCCAATGCAAATCTTTTTCGTGGTTAAAGAAATATGAAAAGAAAAGCATAATCAAAAATGCGCCCCCAAAGGTGATGATAGCAGGGTGGGAGACTTTTAGGTAATGAGAATATAATTCAGGGTCCGAAAAAGCCATATTTAAGACTTTTAAAATTCCAATTTTAGAAAAAATCGCAACCACGAAAATCGGAAACAAAAACCTCATGCCAAAAACAGCAATCACCATGCCCCAAGTCAAGAACCTATGTTGCCATAAAGGAGACATTTTTTCTAATTTTGCTGCATTAATTACAGCATTATCAAAAGAAAGGCTGACTTCCAAAACTCCAAGGACAAAAACAGAAAATAAAGCCCCAAGCTCAGAACCTAAGTTCATATAATGCGCCCAAAAATAGGCTAAAATAAGCCCTATGATTGTAAAAATAAATGATCCTCTAAAATGTTCCATCTTGTTTTCCTTATATTATTTCTTGCGCGCAAATGTCCTTATATGGGCAATATTTGCAATATTCCTTGTTTTCTTTTAGCGCCGTAGGCTCAAAGCATAAAAATCGGGGGCAAAAGCCCCCTTTAAAATTTGTCTATTTTTGCAAATCTTCTAAATCCTTAACTCTTAAAGCAAGATAAGGTTTATCTTTTCCAAAATCAACCAAAAACATCACAAAAGTCTCGTCGAAATTGAAATCTCTTGCTTCTACAACAGGAGGTCTTAAAGAAGTGCATTTTGCCATAATTGCGGCTTCAGATTTCACTTTTCCGCCTTCGTTGTCTAGTTCCAATTTAATTGTTTCAATCGCTTCAGAGAAATATAGGTTTGTTCCTGCAATCACTTTGTTGCATAATTCTGGGTAATTTCTTTGAGAATTTATTTTGATATTTGGAACTTTCAAAGTGTCTTTTGAAGTAAATTCTGTGTTTCCATTGAATTTATTCGCTTTTTCCATCATTTCGCTGTAGATATCTGCTAAAGTATCTTCTTTTGAAGTTTTATATAAATAAACGATATCATCTTCTTTTGTTCTTAGTTGAACGGCATAGTCATTTTTGCCATTATAAAACATAACGCCTACGTTATCTCTAAGGCTTTCATCAGATTTTTTTGTAATTCCAAAGAATTTATATGCTTTTGAAGAATTGTTGAATTTTGAATCAGATAATTTATCAAAAGCACTCAAGAATTTGAATTCTTTTTTAAGCATTGCGTAAGCATAATATTTACCTTCGCCTTTTTCCCAATCTAAAGAATCTAAAATATCAGATGTTTCGTTAAATTTTTCTTTAATTGCTTTTTTGATTTTTTCTTTTGCAGAAGGTGAAGTTTCGCCCACAGACTTATAATAAGAGCTTTCGTTCAACATTGAAGAATTAAATTCTTCTTCGTTTAATTTTTTCAATTCATAAGTTTCTTTTTCGTTGTTAAATTTGATATCTTTTTTAATGATTTCATTTTTCATGTCATTAAAAACAAGTTGAAAAGTGCCGACCCAAATTTTATTCGCTGCATTCGACTTAGAAGAAAGCAAAGTCAAAATTTCCGTTTTTGGGGCAATTTGAGAACTGCAACCGGCAAAAATAAAGCCCAAACACAAAACGAGCAATAATTTTTTAAAATTCTTTTTCATTTTATTTCCTTTTAAACTATACTATTTCTATTTTATATAATATTTAAGAATTAGACAACAATTCTTCTAAAGGATTTATCTCAAAGAAATTTGGGTAATTCTTAACATAATCATCAAGGTTAGAATAAAATGCTTCAAAATCAAGACTGGTTCTTTCTTTCAAAGGTGAAATCGGAACATTATAGCTGTGCGCAATGGAGCGCGTCAAAATGTTCGCCACAGAATCGCTTCCTTTTAGATATGGAGTTTCTTGGGCAATGAGCCATTGGATTTTAGCCATGGCGTCCACTATTTCTTTTCTTGTTGGGTTTTCTTTTGATTTTAAATCGTTATAAATTTCTTTTACGATTTCGAGGTTTGATGGGTCTTTCAAAGTGACTCTCGGATAATCCACAAAAATGTTCCCATCACAATATCTTGATACGATTGAGGTATTCGCTCTTTTCTTATATTCGCCTGCGTTTGGATAAAATTCGCCATTTTTTTGACAATCTGTTTTGGTTTTATATTTTTCATAATATTCACCCCCTCTTTTATCTGGGGTCATAATGAACCCAACGTTTGCAGGGACTGTTGCAGTTTTCTTTAAAATTCCATAAGACTCTTTGTCGTTTGAATAAAAAACGCCAAGACAAACTGTACTCAAAATTTCATCAAAACTTTTGTTGTGGCTCATCATATCAGAAGCAAGATAGGTCAAATTGACCATGTTGCGCGCCCAAAGCAAATCTTTTTTATACTTTTTCATTCTAATAAAATAAGTCTCTAAAGGAAGCTCTTGTTTGCCGCCTAAGTCTTGTTCCAAGTGCGCGTCAAAGATATTTTTATTCGTATCTAGGGCTCTATATACTTTTTTTTGAGAAGAAAGAAGCTCCTTATTATATAAAGACCTTTCAAAAGAAGTCCCAGAAACCCAAAAGCCAAGGTTTGGATAAGAGTAAGAAAAAGGAGAAATTCTATAGATACATTCGTCATTGTCTTTTTCAGGATTGGAAACTCCATAAGAATTTGCAGAATTATAAGAATTAGAAAAAGCCCCAGTTGCGATTGTTGAGACATCAAAAAAGTTATCAAGAGTGTTTTTTGCTTTTGTGTTTGTATTTATATTTGTGTCTTGGCTTGCGCCTTTATTACTATCTTTATTGTCACTACCATCAAACCCAAATAGGCCTTTGAATTTTATATTTGAATATTTTGGATAATAATTTGAATAAAAATTAACTTTCATATCTATTTTTAACCTTGGCTTTCTATGGGATTAATTTCAAAATAACTAGGATAATTTTTGACATATTCATGTAAATGTTGGTAAAAAGCCTCAAAATCAAGGCTAATTCCAGCTTTTAAGGGGCTTATGGGCAAGTCATAAGAATACATAATCGCTTTTGTGATTAAGTTTGCAATCGAGTCGCTTCCTTTTAAATATGGGGTTTCTTGGGCAATGTACCATTGGATTTTGGCTACCGCTGCCATCACTTCTTCTTTTGAAGGGTTTTTCTTGGTTTTAAGCTCGTCATAAATTTCTTTTGCGATATTTAAATTTGAATTTGAAGTAGAATTCAAATAAGGATATTGAATTATATAAGCCCCAGTCATGTCAAAATGTGTGACCTCGACTGTATTTGTGTCAAAAGCGTGCTTGCCCAAGGCCACAGGGTAAAATGTGTCTTGTGTTCCTAATTTTTCTTCATATCTATGAACATATTCTTCCCCTCTTCCTTTTCTCAACAAAGGAAAATAAGGAGCGGCAGAACCTTCTATGGACCTTCTTGCGCCATAGTTTAAATTGTGATTTATTTTTGAAACACTATTTTCTGCGATTTGCAAAATTATTGGAAAATCCACATCTTGCTTCATCAAACTAGAGAGTGTTTTTGTGGTTTCCACCATTTCTTGCGCCCATTTTTTATTTTTTTGATAAAAATTCATTCTGATATAAAAACATTCCGGACTCAAGGTTCCATCAAACTTTTGAGGTTTATAGAACCTACTTGCGGAAGTTTTTAAGTCTTTAACATAGTAATTCAAAGGATAACTCGGCTTTATTTTTGATTTTTTAAAGCCTTTTGCTTCAGAAATCCTTGAATCCGGAGGGATTTTCAAATATCCTTCTTTGTTGTCGCTTTTTATGTTTCGGCTGAAAGAAATTTTTGTTGATGTTAATGCTTGAATATTCATAGTTGTATAAAAATTGTGAATAAAAAAATTTGCTTTGGAGATGTTTTGGGGAGTTTTGCTGAGTTATAAGGATTTATTATTTAAATTTACTTTTTTTCTTTAGCTTTAGTTTTTTCCAAGAGTAAAAAACATTAAATAAAATATATAATCAAGCAACACGTCATTCTGAAAAATTAGAAAAACAAGTGAAACGTAGTTTTTCAATTTGTTCAGAATCTCTAAAATATGGAGTGTGAGAATTCAACATTTTTTCGCACTTTGTTCACTTTCTCTTTTACCATTTCTCAGGCGCCGAAAAAATGCAAAAGAGAAAGTGAACCGAAAGAGAAAAATCTAAGGCTTTTACAACACCCCACAATTAAAAAACAAATGTCTGAAGAAAAACAGTCAACCAAGCCAAAAAAGCTATCTCCCGAAGTACAAGCAAAGCAATCAATACAATAAGACGAGACGGCTTGCTCTCCGGTTTTTCTTTTCGTAGGCCATTTGTTTTTTAATTTTTATCTTTGAAAAGAAATTAAAGCTAAAAAATAATTAGATAATCAAAAAAGCTAAAATTCAAAAATAAACATCACAAAAGAGATGCGAAGCCAGAGCAAAGCGAGCTCGCGATGAGCGAGAGAGCTTGCGATTGATGGGCGACGTAGGAGCGCAGGCAAAGCCGAGCACCACAGGAGCAGAAGAAAAATGAACAAGTCCAGATTGTTGAATAAATGAATTAACTCTGCAAACCGTCATTCTGAACTTGTTTCAGAATCTTAATTCAATGTTAAATTCTCGCATTCCATGTTTTAGAGATTCTGAACAGCTCAAAAAACTACGCATAGCTTGTTTTTTAGAGCTTTCAGAATGACATACTGTATAATTATATATTTTGTTCAATATTTTTTAATTTTTACCTTTGACAAAAAACCAAACCTGCAGAAAAAAAATAAGTTTATACTATAATATAACCATGAAAAACATTATTGCCTTTTGGGGTCACCCCAAAAAAGAACTAATCGCACAAACAAAAGCCGAATTCCCGAGCGCAACTTGGGTGGACTTAGACATCGACTTTGGCTATCCTAAAATCGACATCGTTCCAGACGCATATTGCGTAATTATAAAAAACATTTTCAATAATGCATACTATCTAAAAGATAAAATCATAAAAATCCTTGCTCCAACAGGAAAAGATAAATGCGACAGCGCGTTTTTTGTGGCTGAAATCTTAAAAAAAGAAGGTTTTGAGGTAGTGGAAAGCGTTTTTGAGGACAAATGCCCAGATATAAATTCTTTAATTCTTCCGATTTCAAAAAGTAACCTTCCTTTGAAAGAAAAAATTGAATTAATTACTAAAAACATAGTAGAGCAAAAAGATTACTCTTTTTTAGAACAAATGGAGCCAAAATTTGGCTTTTGGGGAGTGCCTCCAAATGATTTAAGTGTTTTAGACTTATTTCCAAAAGAAACAGAGGTCTTTGGCTGGTGCAGAGCTGTGGAAGCTGGGTTCCCAGGGGATTTTGAGCTCGAAAGCTTCGCCAAAAAAGACCTTCCTACCGTCTTTTTCACGCAATCTTTTTGCTCTAAAACAATGCTTGCAAAACATCTTGCAAATAAGTTTAATGGGTTGTATATTGATATTGATATAACACCCTCTAACAGCGCAAAAGCTAAGATAGAAGCATTTTTAAAGTTAAGATAAGGAAAAGATATGGATAACACAAAAAGAGCTCTTTTGGGTTTGAGTTTTGGGCATTTTGCGGTCGACTTATATGCGGCAGTCTTGGTGCCATTATATCCATATATCACAACAAAGCTTGGAATAAATCTAGCTCTTATAAGTTCTTTTATTGCTCTTGGGCATTTGACTTCTTCTATGATGCAACCTTTATTTGGCTTTTTGGCAGATAAAATGCGCCATAGGGTCTTTATGGTCTGGGGACTTGTTATTTCCTCGATTTTTATTCCTTTAACCATAAAAGCAAACTCTTCTTTGGTTTTTGTTTTGTTTTTGCTTTTAGGAATGCTTGGAAATGCGCTTTTTCACCCGCAAGTGAGCGCATTGATTAAAAAATTTAACGAAGACAATCCTAACCTATCTCGTGCGATGGGGATATTTTTAGGCATGGGCACAATTGGATATGCAATAGGGCCTTATATGTCCTCTTCTATTGTAAATTCCTTTGGGGAAGAATTTTTCCCTTATGTCGCTTTGTTTGGGATTTTGGCTTCTATTTTGATATATTTTCTTGTTCCAAAAATGCCAAAAAAAGAACATTATTCAAAAGCGAATTTCTTTTTCATCATGAAAGAAATTTTAAAAAACAAAGCTTGTATGTTTTTACTTGTTGTGTCTGTGATTAAATCAGCGCTTAGCATTTCTTTTGGAACATATATTCCTTTCTTGCTTCAAAAACAAGGTTTTAGCCTTTCTGCGACAGGTCTTGTTGTGACTTTGTTTTTTGTTTCCGGAGGGTTGGCTACTATATTTTCTTCTAAAATCGAAAACAAATTGGGCGCAAATGGCGTTGTTGTGCTTTCTTTTTTGACAATTTTGCCTATAACCTTGGCTTTTCTTGTGACTTTAAAATATTTTAAAGTGTTTTCGATAATGCTATTTATCTTGACAGGATTTTTCATTTTGCTTTCTGTGGGCGTTGTAATGGCGCAAGCGCAAAACAAAATGCCAAAATACACAGGAGTGATAAGCGGGGTTATGCAAGGCTTTAGCTGGGGCTTGGGCGCACTCTTTTTAGCACCTTTAGGAATAATTGGGCAAAATTGGGGCGTGGATAAGATTTTGATTTTAATGGCAACAATTGCATTTTTAATGGGATTGTATACTTTGAAGAATAAGTGTTTGTCTTAGGTTTGCTTCCGGCTTCGCACACTTTTTGTGATATTTATTTTTGAATTTTTATTAAAAGCCGTGACAAATATGAAAATTCCGTAATCAGTCACCCTGAACTTGTTTCAGGGTCTTTATTCAGTGTTAAATACTCACATTGTATGTCTTAAAGATTCTGAACAAATTGAAAAACTACGCTTCGCTTGTTTTTCTAATTTTTCAGAATGACGTACTGCTTTATTAATTGTAGGTCGGATTTACTAATCCGACGAGGGTTCCTGTGGAATTTTCTTCGAAAATTCCTACGTCGCCCATCTAGGGTCTACGTGCTTGCTGCCCGTTCATCACGGCCAGCAGCGCACTTCGCACAGCAAGCCTTCAACTGCGTTCGCCAAGCGCAGTCGCGCTAAGGTTCACTTGTTTCAGGCATAAAAAACTGCCCAGATGGGCAGAAAGTCGAATATAAGCCGAGTTCTGTAATAAGCTAATCATCTATCTAGCGCGTTTTCTTATGCAAGTTTTCAAAAAGAAAAACGGAAATAGCACCTCTTGCAAATTCAAACTTGCAGCCTTTCGGGGTTTACCTAGCCTAATATTTCACAATATCAGCTGGTGAGCTCTTACCTCACCGTTGCACTTTTGCTGCGCTTGGCGTCGCCATCGTAGTGCTTTCGCACCGGCTTCGCAATTCCGCACAGTAACTTACTTTTCTGTGGCACTTTCCTCGCCCTCGCGGACACTTGGCTTTCCCAAGCAAAATGCTATTTTGGCTGCCCGGACTTTCCTCACGCACGAAAATTCGCACGCGCGATTAGCAACCGACTTTTTTAACATTTTAGCATAAACACCAAAAATTCCCTTATTTCTCAAAAGAGTTAAAGAAACGTAACATATTAGCTAAATTGCGTACTTTTTTGTTATGATAACAATATTGGGGTTAGAAGGAAAAATATCGCAAAATGGTAGATAATATTGAATTAAGACTAGACCAACTCACAGATGCCATCAAAGGTTTATATGCCAAATCATCAACATCACAGGGAGAAATATATAGCGTTTTAACATCTTTGTCTCAAAGATATGAAAACTTGACAAATGTGTCGGGCGAAAAAATCGCAACGACCTTAGTAAACGAATTTAGAAAAACAATCGAGCTCAAATATGGGCAAACGAACCAATACATAAGAGATTTGGAAAATGCACTTAAAAGTTTCATCGCGAACCATTCTTCGCAAAACCCAAAGCTTTCAGCCGACATCACGAAGCTCGTAAACGACATTTCAAACACTTATGCGAAATTAAATTCGCAAGAACTTGCTTTGCAAAAAATCTTTTCTACAGTTGAAACATTGAAAAACAACGATTCTTCTTTAGAAATCACAAAATTAAGCGACAATTTCTTGAATTTCGCGCGCGGCTTTGAAAATATCACAAATACATTGAACAAAAATTTTGCAGACTTTTTAACCCAAGTTAAACAACAAAGCTCAAAAGAAGAATTCGCAAAGATGAAAAACGACCTTGATACAATCAACGGAAACGTGAATTCTGTCATCTCTGCAATTTCCATCATAGACAACAAATATAAAGATTTAACAGGCTTAATCAGCGTTGTTCAAAACAAAGAAAATGCTTTTCAAGAAGCTTTGGTTGAAGTGAGAAATTTAACAAATTCCATGAATTCAATCAAAGAAACAATCAATGTTTTAAACCCAAAACAAGACCTAGCGGCCTTTGGGGCGGAAATCAAACAAAACATTGAAAACATCAAATATGAAATCCAAAAAATCATAAACACAGCAGGAGACGCAGGCGTTCAAACGGAAGTCTATAACTTAACCACAAACGTAAACACCGTTTCAAACAACGTCCAAAACCTAAGCACTAGCGTAATCGGCACAAAAGACGAAGTCAGAAACCTAACTTCTACTGTTCAAAACTTAGGAAGCGAATTAAAAGACGTCCATAATTTAATCAACGACGAAATTTTATACAAATCGCACCAAAGACAAGCTGAATATGAAAAATATTTAAACAGCGCAAAAGAAGACATGCAAACGCTTTTAGCTGGGCTCACTCAATTCAAAAAAGACTTAAGCGCAATTAACGAAGGAAATATCCAAATCCTTCAAGAGCCAATTGTAAAAGCCATGGACAAGCTCAAAAACCAAGATATCGGAAAAGAAATCAAAGAATTATCCGACAATTTAAGAGATGTTGCGCTTGAAATTCAATCTTCAATTCAAAACATGCAAGCTAATTTAAACGACTTAAATAGCGTTTCAAGCATGCAAATTTTGACTCAAATGTCAGAGGCTTTGCCTTCTATTTCAGACAAACTAGAAATCTTTAGAACCCACGTTGTGGCTGAAAATTCGGCAAACTTAGGGGAAATCAGAAACACATTTTCTCAAGTCGTTCTTGATTTAAAAGAACATTTAAAAAACACCGTGGATAAAATCCAAGACGACACAAAAACAATCAATATCGAAACCCTAGACACCTTAAAGTTAGACCTTCAAAGGCTTTCAGACCATTTGATTGACAGTGTTGAAAACATCAACGATAGAGTTCAAAAAGAATTCGTTAATTTCAAAGTAGATTTCCAAGAATTTTCAATTAAACACACAGACAACATCGAAAAAGTGTCTGATAAATTGTCGTCTTTAGAAGTCGAACTCGAAAACTTCAGCAACGACACAATAGACAAATTGAACGCGACTTTGAATTCTTCAAATGCACACGCACAAGATGTCTTAAACGAAATCAAAAGCGACATTTTAGAAGGAATTTTAAATGTCGATAAATCCAATAAAACTTCTATGACGCAGTTCGAAATGAAGCTGGATAAGCTTTTAGATAACTACATAGGGGCAGACTTAGATAACATCATAGAAAAGAAATCTTTAAGGGAAACGGTTGTAGATATCGAAAACAAAATCGACAGAACCAACCTTCAACAAATCCATAACGCAAAAGAATTATTGGAAGAAATCCAAGCGACTACTTCAAACCTCGCTATGAAGATTTCAAACATCGAAGAAAGCAAAAACATGACTTCTTTGATGGGCGCGATTTCAAAGATTTCTGAAAAGCTTCAAGTAATCGAAGAAGAAAACGTCGAACTTTCAGACGAATTTCAAACTACAAAAGAACACATTGAACAAAAGCTCAAAGACAACGTTCAAAAGATTTCTGCACTCTTGGATAAACCCCAAGACAACACGAACTTAGAAAAACAAAATTCTAATATAGATAATCTTTCAGCTAAAGTTCAAGAATATCTTTCAAATTTCGAATACCTAAAAGGAAACATTTCTCAAGAAATTAAAGAAAATTTAGCGAGCGAATTTTCAAAAATCGAAAATTCAATAAGAAGAATAAGAACGCTAGACGACAATTCAAACTATTCTTATACTTTAGAAGATGTGGAATCAGACCTTGCGAAGCTTCGTTTGTCTGTGGAAAAAAATGCGCAAAGCGCTCAAGACTACAAAACTCTTTTTGAAAAAGTAATCGAGCTAAGAACTGTCGGGCTTGAAAGCGTGAAACTAAATAGAGACATCGAAACAGAACTCGGGCACTTGTCGGGCTGGTTTAAAGACGCAGTCGAAAAAATAAACGACTTGAACGAAAGGGTAGACGACATTCAAAAAAATTCTTTTGAAGACATCAGACTCCACCTTGTTCAAAGCGAAAAATCTAAAAACGCAGCAAACGAATTTAACCAAAAAGTCGAAAACGCGATGAAATATTTGATTAAATCTGCAAAAGATAGAGATATCAAAATCATTGATTTATCCAAAAAAGTTGAGCTTTTAATCCAAGCACAGAGCGAATCTTTTAACCCTGGGCAATTCATCGACATCTTCTATGAAAACGTTTCGCAAACAAAAATGCTCTCAAACAGAGTGGAAATCATAGAAGACAAGATTAATTCTATCCAAAATGCAGTTGAAAAATTAATCAGCTATGTTGAACAATAGTTTTAAATTTTAATTCTTGTGATATTATAAAGCTATGTTTGAAGTTAGAATAGAAACAAATTTTTCTTCCGCGCACCATTTGCTTAATTATAAAGGCAAATGCGAAAATATGCACGGTCACAATTGGAAAGTGGAAGTTTGCGCAAAAGGCTGCGAACTTGATAAATCCAATATTTTGGTCGATTTTAAAGTTTTGAAAAAAGAAGTCAATGAAATTATAGACTACTTAGACCATAAAGACTTAAACGAGCTTGAAGAATTCAAAGGACAAAGCCCAAGCTCGGAATTTATTGCGAAGTTTATTTATAAAAAAGCGAAAGAAAGAATTCCTCAGGTTTCAAGGGTGAATGTTTGGGAAACAACAACCTCTCGAGCAAGCTATTGGGAAGAATAAAAAATAAGGAGTTATAATGCAAACACTACAAGCTGCAATCACTGGAGCCATACAAGGTTTGAGCGAATTTTTGCCGATTTCGAGCTCTGCTCATATTGTCTTTAGCACAAAGCTTTATACGTTAATCTCGGGCCACGAATTGGCAAATGTCGCAAATCAAGAAGAAATTTTCTTCGATATAATTGTCCACCTTGCGACTTTGTTTGCTGTTGTAATATACTTTTTCAAAGATTTAAAAGAAATTTTTAAAAATTCTTTTTGCGCAATTAAAGAAAAAAATTATCAAAATAAAGATTTAAAGCTCGTGGGGCTCATTGCTCTTTCAGTTATAATCACAGGCATCATTGGGCTTGTCTTAAAGTCTCCCGTAGAAGGGCTTTTAGCTAATCCAAAATTGATTTGCATTATGCTTTTTATAACTGGGCTTGTGCTTTTGTTGAGCGAAAAAATGTATAAAGGAAACAAAGAAGTCAATCTAAAAAGCACAATTTTAATTTCCATAGCGCAAGGGCTTGCTGTAGTCCCCGGGTTTTCAAGAAGCGGCTTTACAATCGCAACAGCGCTTTTTTGCGGAATGGATAGAGTAAAAGCTGCAAGGTTTTCTTTTTTGATGAGCATACCCGTAATTTTGCTTGCTTCTATGGTTTACCCTATGCTCGAGCTTGATTTTGGGCAAATCATGTCTTTCAACCTAAAAGCAATATTCATAGGCTTTTTAGTTTCTTTTGTTGTTGGATATTTGTGTATTAAATATTTTATGCAACTTTTAGGAAAAATCAGCCTAAGAGCTTTTGGCTATTATTGCCTTGTTGTTTCAATCGGGCTTTTTATACTATTTCAAGTCGTTTATCATCTGTAATTTGAATATTATCTTTGATTTCAGGTCTTGATAAATATTTTATCATCGTTTCATCTTTGTCAAATTCAAATTTTTCAGTTTTTACACCTTCTTTTGGCGCTAAAGCCGGATATTCTCCACCTGCTTTTGCCACAAAATCATCATAAGTTGCGCTATAAACGATTGTATCCGATGGATTATTAATATCTATTTTTTGATAATTTCCAGATTTATCTAAAACGCTCATTTCGAGCAAGTTTCCGGATTTATCGATTTTATATTTTACACCACTAAAATGCAAAAGCCCTGGAGACCCTTCAAAGTCAGACATAGACTGTCTGCTTGCGTCTTTTGTTGCTTGGACTAATTGTTTTTGAGTGATTGTTGTTTTTAATAATCTATTTTTCATTGGAGAAGATTCAGAAACGTCTCTTTGGGTCAAAGTGCCTTCTTGTGGAACTTTTCTTGTGTTTGCAGCATTCACGATTGCAATATCTGTTTTCATTTCTGCTCTCATAGAATCCGCAAGCCAGTCCGTCCAAGCGCAAGACTCAATACGTCTATTTTTTGGCATTTTGTCGATTTTTGTAATTTTACCTACAACTGGGCTTTCTCCGATTTTTTGCTTTTTAACATATTCTACAACAGGGCTTTTTGCAGTCACCGTGCTATCTTGCAGGGAATTTGTAACACTTGTTAAAATTCCATTTTCATCAAATTCAACGTCTAAAAGCCCATAATATTTGCCATTTTCTCCGGTTTGGGTAATGATTACAGGTTCTCCAGACTTAGAGCGGACTAGGTTTTCGCCTGTTTTTGCTCCGTCAACTATACTATGAGTATGTCCGCCTATTATAACGTCAACCCCATCAAGGGCTTGCGCGAGCTTTTTATCTGTTTCATAGCCCACATGAGACAATAAGAAAATTTTATTAATTCCTTGCGCTTTCAATTTGTCAATTTCTTCTTGCAAAGATTCAACAGTATCGTCAAAATCTTCAACTTCTATTCCTTCTTGAGAAGCTTTTTTGGTGCATTTTTCAAAATCAATCGGCATTGCACCCACAAAACCATATTTTACCCCATTTTTTTCTTTGATTAATGATTTTTTAATCATATTTCTTAATGGGTTGTCAGAATCTAATTCAACATTTGTCGCAATGAAATTTATTCTTGTATCTTTAGCAGCTTCATAAAAACCTTTGCTAGTTGCGTCAAGCTCGTGATTTCCAACGGCAGAAACTTCAACCTGAGCAATATTATCCATCAAATTAAAAACAAAATTATTCTTTCCAACATCGCCGCCTGAAACATTGTCGCCCCCTGAAGCTGTAATGCAAATAGTATCTTTATCTAGCTGATGTTTTGCTCTAAAGATTTTTCCTGCTTCAAACATACCTGTTACGAGGTCTGTGTTTCCGTGTGGATCATTAAAGCGAAAAATAGCGAATTTCGTTGTCTTCTTTGGCGCTTGAGCGCTTGGACCAGTTCTGAAGCCAACCGCTTGTTGTTTAAAATCGTTAAAATTAATCATATTCATACCGCCATAAAACCTCTGAAAGAAAAAAATTGCCAAAAAATTTACGAAAGTTCAAATTTAATATATTAGGTTGATTTAATAAACTTCCAATTTCATTATACTTTAAAAGTTACCATTGGGGAAATTTTAATGCCAGCCAACAAGAAAAAAGAAACAAAAGTTGCAAAAAGCAACCATTTAGAAGTCGTAAAAGCGCCTAAAACGAAGCCTTATAACGACATTGACTTAAATAATTGGAAATTATATGAAAATGTCAAAACGGGGACTTGGTGGGAATTTAACTCAAGAGAAAAATCGGGCGGGCACAGCTATGACTACCATGGAAACTATATTCCGCAAATCGCAACCCAGCTTTTTGAAAGATATACAAAGAAAAACGACATCGTTTTAGACTTATTTTTTGGCTCGGGCACCTCAGGCTTAGAGGCTAGAAACATGCAAAGGCGCTGTATCGGGGTCGAATTAAAACAAGAAATGGTCGACTACGTTTCAGAAAAATTCACAAAAAAAGAATTAGTAGTGGACGTAAATATTATCCAAGGAGACAGTGCAAGCGAAGAAGCAAAAGAAAAAGTCCAAGCAAGGCTTGAAATCATGGGGCAAAAACACGCGCAATTCTTGCTTTTGCACCCTCCTTATGACGATATTATAAAATTTTCAGACAAAAAAGAAGATTTATCCAACTGCCAAACTACTGAAGAATTTTATGATTTATTTAAAAAAGTCGCTAAAAATGGCTATGATTTATTGGAGCAAAACCGCTTTGCAGCCTTAATCATAGGGGATAAATATGCAAACAGCCGCTATATTTCATTGGGCTTTGAATGCCAAAGAAGAATGGAAGAATTGGGCTTTGTGACCAAAGCGGTGATTGTAAAAAACATCACAGGAAACGAAAAAGCCAAAGGAAAAACCGCTAATTTGTGGCGCTACCGCGCATTAGCAGGCGGATTTAATATTTTTGAACATGAATATATCATGATTTTTCAAAAAACCAAATTGAAAAAAGTCAAAAATAATAAATAATTAAATTAGGCAATATTAGAGAAAAAGGTTATACTCCCTGTATGACCTTTGTTTTTTTGCTAAAAAATTCCTTAAAATTAAAAAATGGGCTCTTAAGAATTTAAAGAGCCCATTAATTATTTATAGAATAAGATGATTATTCTTTTGTATATTCAGCGTCAATCACATCATCGTCTTTTTTGTCGCTAGAGCTATTTGAAGAAGCGTCTTGAGCGTTTGATGAAGCTTCGCCGTTTTGTGTTTCTTGTTGAACTTGTTGATAAGCTTTTTGAGAAATTGTGTACATTGTTTGTTGAAGAGTTTCAGACAATTTTTTAATTTCGTCATTTGCTTTGTTTTCGTCAAGAGCTTTTTTCAAAGCTTCTTTTTGTTCTTCAAGATTTTTCTTGTCTGTTTCGTCGATTTTACCTTCAAAGTCTTTTGTGATTCTATCAGCAGCGCCGATTAAAGATTGAGCATTGTTTTTAACTTCTGCTTCTTCTTTTTTCTTTTTGTCGTCTGCGGCATTTGCTTCTGCTTCTTTAACCATCTTATCGATATCTTGTTCAGACAAATTGGAAGAATTTGTGATAGTGATTTTTTGTTCTTTATTTGTTGCTTTGTCTTTCGCAGTAACGTTTACGATACCGTTTGCGTCGATGTCGAATGTTACTTCGATTTGTGGCATACCTTTCATTGCTGGTGGAATACCATCTAGACGGAACATGCCAAGAGACTTGTTGTCCCCTGCCATTGGTCTTTCGCCTTGAAGAACATGGATATCAACAGCTGTTTGATTATCGTCTGCAGTAGAGAATGTTTGAGATTTTGAAACTGGGATTGTTGTGTTTCTTGGAACCAATGGAGTCATCACGCCACCCAATGTTTCAATACCCAAAGTCAAAGGAGTAACATCAAGCAATACGATGTCTTTTACTTCGCCCGCCAAAACGCCGGCTTGGATAGCCGCACCAACTGCAACAACTTCATCAGGGTTTACAGATTGGTTTGGTTCTTTTCCTGTGTAATCTTTAACCAATTGTTGAACAGCAGGAATTCTTGTAGAACCACCAACAAGAACAACTTCGTTCAATTCAGATTTTGAAATGCCTGCGTCTTTAATAGCGCGTTCAACTGGAACTTTACATCTTTCCAACAAGTCGTGTGATAATTCTTCGAATTTTGCACGAGTTAAGTTGATGTCAAGGTGTTTTGGGCCTGTTGCGTCTGCTGTAATGAAAGGCAAATTGATGTTTGTTTGAACAACTGAAGACAATTCGCATTTTGCTTTTTCAGCAGCTTCTTTCAATCTTTGCATTGCTTGTTTATCATTTTTTAGGTCGATACCTTCAGATTTTTTGAATTCTTCGCATAACCAATCGATGATTTTTTGATCGAAGTCATCGCCGCCTAGGTGCGTATCGCCTGAAGTAGAAAGAACTTCGTGTACGCCATCGCCGATTTCAAGAACAGAAACATCAAAAGTACCACCGCCAAGGTCAAATACCAATACTTTTTCTGATTTTTCTTTTTCCATGCCATAAGCTAAAGCAGCAGCAGTAGGTTCGTTTACGATACGAAGAACGTCAAGACCTGCGATTTTACCTGCGTCTTTTGTTGCTTGTCTTTGCGCGTCGTTAAAATATGCAGGAACTGTAATAACTGCAGATGTAACTTTTTCGCCCAAATAGTTTGAAGCGTCGTCTGCAAGTTTTCTTAAAATCATTGCAGAAATTTCTTGAGGAGTGTAATCTTTTCCTTCAATATTTTTCTTATAATCTTCGCCCATGTGACGTTTGATTGAAATGATTGTATTATCTGGGTTCAAGATTGCTTGTCTTTTTGCTAATTGACCAACTAGTCTTTCGCCGTTTTTTGCAAAACCAACGATAGAAGGAGTTGTTCTGGAGCCTTCAGCGTTAGCAATAACGGTAGGTTTACCACCTTCCATAACGGCTACTACTGAATTCGTTGTACCTAAGTCGATACCAATTGTTTTTGCCATAATTTATATCTCCCATACGTTATTATTTTCTTTACATACATAAGATAACATCATTTTGAAACTTTATAGCAAAAATAAACAATTTCTTAATAATTGACCCGAGTCGAGCGAATTTTAGCGCGACTGCGCTTAATGAGCGACGACGAGGGCATGCTGTGCGGAATATTTGGCGGCTGCGAAGAGCAGGCGACAAATATGAAGTCCTTAGAACTTGAAACGAGTGAGCCTAGCAATGCTTTGCTTGGCGAACGAAGTTTCGTGCAAAGGTGTGTGAAACAAAAGACAAACGATGAGTTTGGCTTTTGTGTAATCCATACCGAGTCGAGCGAATTTTAGCGCGACTGCGCTTAATGAGCGACGACGAGGGCATGCTGTGCGAAGTGCGCTGCTGGCCGTGATGAACGGGCAGCAAGCACGTAGACCTTAGATGAGCGACGTTTCAAATCTTTGATTTGACAGGAGCAAACCAAATGAAGCGAATTTGTCGGGTTAGTAAACCCGACCTACATTAAATAAAATAATCCGTCATTCTGAAAGCTTTAAAAAAACAAGCTGAGCGAGGCGAAGCGTAGTTTTTAAGCTGTTCAGAATCTCAAAAACATGGAGTGTTTTCATTCAATAATATGGATTTGTTCATTTTTTCTTCTGCTCCTGAGGAAATCAAAGATTTCCACGTCGCCATCGTTCAGCTCAAATGCGCCTTGTTCTTCACAAGCCGCTTTGAGCCTCGGCTTACGCTTTTAAAACATATCGAAAAATGATTTCTTTCGATAATTCGTTATCGTATCATAATGCAATTCTGTTTTCTTGTCATACATCTTATACGCATCTAGGAAAGCTTTTGCCGTATCTATTGAAGTAAAGCTTGGAATTCCATAAATTTGAGCAATTGTTCTAATTTGAAAACCTGCATTTTGAGAATTTTTCCCTGTTGTAGGAGTATTTATAATAAAGCTCAATCGCCCGTTTTTCATACGCTTTTGAAGCTTATCTATCATAAATTTTTCAATCATTTTAGATGGTATTCCATTTTTTTCCAAGAATTTATGCGTACCCCAAGTTGCCATGATGAAAAATCCTTGCCTAAAAAGCCTTTTGAGCATTGGAAGAGCAGGTTGTTTATTGTGGTCATTCAAAGAAACCAAAACTCTTTGTTTTGCAGAAGAAAATTTATATCCACTCGCCAAAAATGCCTTATATAAAGCTTTTTTATAAGTTGTGTCGACTCCCAAGACTTCCCCTGTAGACTTCATTTCAGGAGCCAAAGCAGGATCAATTCTGTTTAATTTTTGCCAAGAGAATATCGGCATTTTAACTGAAACAAGATTTGTTTTTTTATACAAACCAACCCCAAAGCCCGCTCTTCTGATAGATTTTCCCAAAATCGCACAAGTTGCAATTTTGACCATTGGAATTCCTGTCACCTTAGACATTATAGGAACAGTCCTTGAAGCCCTTGGATTTACCTCAATCACATAGACTTTATCATCTTTTATGATGAATTGAATGTTCATAAGCCCTTTGATATTGAGCCTTTTTGCTATTTTTTGAGCATATTTCACAAGAATTTTTTCATTTTTTCTTGAAATATTTTGGCTTGGATAAATAGACATGGAATCTCCGCTGTGCACCCCAGCACGCTCAATATGTTCGCAAATCCCGGGGATTAAGATGTCTCTTCCGTCTGAAATCGCGTCAAGCTCGACTTCCATGCCTTCTAAATATTGGTCAATCAAGAC
>CAKURL010000024.1 GCA_934675685.1 uncultured Candidatus Melainabacteria bacterium
GTTTTGTTTTTCCTATGAATGACTTTAGAGCTTTTTTGAGTTCTTCTTTTGTAAAATTCGGTTTTTTTACAAAAGTTTTTTCGCCTTCTTCGTCATAAGTAGTCGAGTTATAGCCAAATAAGATTTTTGCTATATAGGTTTTATCGCCATTTAAATAGTCTAAAAGCTTTGTCGCTTTGCCAACTGCGATTTGTAAAACCCCCGAAGCCAAAGGGTCCAATGTTCCAGAATGGCCTATTTGTTTGATTTTGAACTTTTTTCTAAGCTCTCTTATGACATCAAAAGAGCTCAAGCCTTTGGGCTTGTTTATATTTAAAAAATACATTATAGCTCGCCGCGCTCGATTTTGTTGATGAGCTGCGTCATTTTTGCTCCGCGTTCAAGCGAATCGTCCAAGATAAAAAGCAAAGTCGGAGTTTTCCTTAATCTAATTCTTTTTCCTACTTCGTGGCGAATTAGGGGGACATGTTTTTCTAGGGCTTTTGAAGTTTTTTCTTTTACTTTTTCATCTCCAAAAACACTATAAAAAACTCTTGCTGCAGAGTTATCAGAAGAAACATCGACATCAACAATAGAAACCATGCCGCAAATAGAAGGGTCTTTGACCTCTCTGAAAATAATATCTGAAATTTCTCTCATCAGAGCTTTTCTTACTCTTTCATTTCTTAATGTTGACATAATTTCCCTTTTTAAACTAATGTTTGAGGTTCAACTTCTTTCGTTGTGGAGACTTCAATGATGTCGCCTTCTTGAATATCGTTGAATTTAGCAAAAGACAAGCCGCATTCAAACCCTTCTTTAACTTCTTTAACGTCGTCTTTGAAGCGTTTAAGTTGGTTGATTTCGCCTTTGAAGATTTCAACGCCGTCTCTTAAGACCCTTGCTGTCTTGGAGCGAACAATCTTGCCTTCAGTTACGTAGCAGCCTGCGATTTTTCCTGTTTTTCCTACTGTAAATACCGCTCTAACTTCCGCTTTTCCAAGTTCCACATCTTCGATTTCAGGAGAAAGCAAAGATAACATCGTTTTTTCTATGTCCTCTAAAACTTGGTAGATGATGTCATATTTTTTGATTTTAACACCTTCTTTTTGAGCAGATAAAAGCGCATTTGTGTCCTCTTTTACAGTAAAGCCTAGAATAATCGCGTTTGAAGCACTTGCAAGCATTACGTCAGCTTCTGAGATATCGCCCACTCCAACATGGATAATTTTTGGAACAACTTTAAGCGATTTTACGTTTTGAATTGCGTGAGAAACGGCTTCTGCGGAGCCATTTGTGTTCGCTTTGATGATTAAATTCAAGTTTGTAACTTCGTTATCTGTCATTGCTTCTTTTTGAACGTGCGCCGCTGTCATTGCTTCTAGTCTTGTAGAACGTTCTTGCGCTTTTCTTTCCATTACAATGGCTTTCATTTCTTTTTCGTTTTTAACAACTTCAAAAACGTCGCCTGCTTGAGGAACTTCGTTTAGCCCCAAAATTTCAACAGGAGTTGAAGGGCCTGCTGTGCGCACTCTTTTTCCTGAGTCGTCTAATAAAGCTCTGACTTTTCCCCCAACAGAGCCCACGACAATCGAATCGCCCACTTTTAAAGTACCATTTTGAACAAGCATAGTGGCAACTGGGCCTTTTCCTTTGTCTAGGTTAGCTTCGATGATTACCCCAGTAGCTGGGCATTTTTCGACTGCTTTTAACTCTTGCATATCAGAAACAAGCAAAATGTATTCCAAAAGCTCGTCTATGCCAGTTTTTTGCAAAGCTGAAACAGGAACGCAAATTGTGTCTCCGCCCCATTTTTCAGGAATTAACCCATGTTCTGTAAGTTCTTGAAGGACTTTATCAGGGTTTGCGTCTGGTTTATCAATTTTGTTTATCGCAACGATGATAGGCACACCTGCTGATTTTGCGTGCGAAATGCTTTCGATTGTTTGAGGCATAACGCCGTCGTCTGCCGCAACTACTAAAACTGCAATATCAGTAGATTGCGCTCCTCTTAATCTCATTTGAGTGAAAGCTTCGTGGCCGGGGGTGTCTATGAACACAATTTTTCTTTTATCAAGCCAAACCGTGTATGCACCAATGCTTTGGGTAATTCCACCCACTTCTGATTGAACGATTTTGTGCTTGGAAGCGCGGATAGAATCAAGCAAAGTTGTTTTCCCGTGGTCAACATGACCCATAACGGTCACAACAGGCGCTCTTTTTACGATATCTTCTTCTTTTGCATTTTTTAAATATTTATTTACACCTTCTTTTTCTTCTTCTGCTTCGATGAATGCTTCGATGTCCTCATCTAAGACTTCAAGGTCGAAGTTTAGAGCAACTTTTTTAGCAGTCTCTGTGTCGATTGGCGTATTTACTGTCACCATAATGCCTTCAAGCATTAAGAATTTAATGATTTCGGCTGGTGTTTTTTTGATTTTGTCTGACAATTCGCCTACTGTCATTGGCGCGTTGATTACAACTGATTTTACTTCTTCTTTTGCGCCTGTGTCTTGAGTGTGCTTTTTGTGCTTGTTTTGCACAGTTTTTTCAAGACTAATTCTTTCTTGCTCTTCTTTTTTGTTGTAGTTATCGTGTTCTTTTTTCTTCTTTTTGCTTGAAGGGCGATTTTGGTTTTGATAGATGTCTTGAGAGATTATATGTCTTTTGATTGGCGCATTTGGCGCTTTTGGCGCTTTGTCCGAAGGTTTTTTCTCTGTTGGTTTTTGCGGTTTTTGTTGCGGTTTAGAGAAATTCTTCCTTGTCATAGAAGGCAATTGAGACAATCTATCTGTTGAATTTTCTGTTCTCGGAGTTTTTTGTTGAGAGTTTAAAGTAGCGTTTTGTGGCGCTTGTGGAGCTTTATCTCCTTCTTTTAAAGGTTGCGCATGCATTGGTTTTTTAGGTTGTGGTTTTTCTACTTTTTCCACTCTGGGCTTATGCGCGCTTCTTACGATTTCGAGCTTAGACACAGTTTTCATAACCGGCTTTGATTCTTCTTGTTTTGGCTCTTCTTTTGGCGCTTCTTGCTGTTTTTGTTTTTTTACAATAAAAGCTTTAGGCTTCGCATTTGTGGTTGGTTTTTTGTCGTAAAGCGCTTTTATTTTTTCGATAAAGCCATCTGCAACAGTCGAGCTGTGGGATTTAAGGTTTAAATCAAGCTTGCTGTTTGCTTTTTCTATCAGTTCTTTTGAAGTTATGTTTAATTCTTTTGCCAGTTCGTGTACTCTCATAATGCTCCTAATTGGATTACTATATATTTATAATTTATCACAAGCATAGAATGTTGTATAGTATTAAAAAATAATTTGCTTAATAGAAATCAAAGTCCAAGGAGCTTTTTTGTCTTTTTTGCCGTAAAAAGAAATTATAACTCTGTTTGCTTGTTTTTGATTTATTTGCTCAAAATTATTAGGAAGATCCAAGTTTACCTCTGCTATTTTTGAATTATGGAACAAAGGATTTATCTTGTTTACTACTTTTCCTTCTGTTTCATATTCTTTATCTGAAATTGTAATTTTTGCTTTGATAGTTAAATTGTTGATGTCGTCAAGTGTGTTATTTTTGATGTCAAAAAACAACTTTTGCATAGGTTTTCTTAAGAATTTCTTTTTTTCTGGGCGAATTGATGTGTTTTCAATTTCTAAGTCGTCTTTGAATAAATATGAAGTAGTTAAAACTTTTTTGAATTTTTTTATTTGGTTTGCGTATAAGTTGATTTTTGAATCGTTATTTTCTTGGTTTGCCTTGTCGTACAACTCTTTTAGAAGCTTGTCATATAAATAAGGATTGATAATATATTGGTTTTTGGATAAAGTATAATTTATCAGTCTTTGAGATTCTTGAGGGTTTTCTTCTAAAAGCAAAAGTGCAAGCTTATATGCCCCAAGCGCCGTTTTTTGGATTTTAAAAGAATTTCTTATTAAAAATATTGCTTCTTTTGGATTTTTATTTTCGATTTCTAAATCCGCAAGGTGCAAGTAAGATAGCGCATATTTTTCTTTAACTCTATTTAAATATTTTTTGTCATTGACGTTTTTTGCATATTTATATGAAACTTGGTAAGCTTTGTTGGAAGCTTCATATTCTTTGTTATTGGTTAAGTTGTCTCCGATTAATTCATAAATTTTTGATTTATATTCAAAGCATTTTAAGTTTTTTCCGCCGTCTATTTCTTCTGCCAAGCTTGTGGAAAAATTGATAAATCCATTTTTCGCTAAGAAAATTGCATAGCTATATAAAGAATAATTTGAGCGTTTTGAAATCCTCAAAGCTTCTTTGTAATAATAATTTGCTTTTTTGTGGTCGCCAAGGTTTTCGTAGATTTCAGCTAATTTTATATTTGCGACGCTGTCTTTTGGGTTTTGTTGAATTCTTTTTTCTAATTGCTCTATTGTGCAAAAATTCAAAAGATTTTTCACATTCAATTCTTCGAAATTTATTTTTTTCTCAGAGCGAAACAAAAGCTCCAGCTGCACACCCGTTGCAACAACAAAAACCATAAAAACAGTCAAAAGAAAAATTATTAAAGTTTGTTTAAGATTAATCGTCTTTAAAAAATTATTCATAATGTTCCTTAATTTCTATGGAATCCAATCTGGTTAACACTTTAAAAATCTCGTTTATTGCCTTTAGAGATTTTTTTGTTGATACAACTGCGCTATATTTTAGCTCGTTATGGTTTAAAAGTTTTTTATTTAGCTTATAGATTTTATGGAAATTTGTTGCAAAGATTTCTTGTATTCTGTCGCATTCGTCTATTGAAGTGGATAAAGTAATTTCATAGACAGAATAAAAGATTTTTCTTTTGGATAAGATATTTTTTTCCAGTTTTCGAATTGAAATTAAAACAATTAATGTCGCAAAAGATGCAATTATAGCTGTCATATATTCTCCGCAGCCACAAGACATGCCAATAGCGGCGCACACCCAAAGAGTTGCTGCCGTGGTTATCCCAAGGACACTTGAGCCATGGCGCATTACTGTTCCGGCACCTATAAAACCAATCCCTGTGATTACTTGGGCTGCAATTCGAGCAGGGTCGTTTGTGCCTATCACTCCTGCGACTTCGTGCATTTTAAAGCCATAAACAGATAAAATTGTAAAAACACATGCTCCAAGGGCAACAAGCAAGTGTGTTCTAAGACCTGCGAATTTTCCTGTGAGCTCGCGCTCAATGCCTGGGGCAAAAGACAGCAATACCGCTAAAAATATCCTAAAAACTATAGTTAAATTTGTATCTAAATCTATCATACTTCCTCTATTTTTATTTTAGTGCTTTTGGGTCTAATATATCTCTTATTTTATCCCCTAAGACGTTAAAAGACAAAACTGCAATAAAAATTAAAAATCCGGGAGCTAAAAGCCAAGGTCTATAGATTATGTTTGCAAATTCTTGCGCTTCTTTTAGCATGTTGCCCCAGCTTGCGTCAGGAAGCTGTATCCCAAGCCCCAAGAAGCTTAGCCCTGATTCAGATAAGATATAAGAAGGGGTGGATAAAGTGAGCGCTATAATAATATAGCTTGAAGTTTGAGGAAGAATATGTTTTAAAATTATTCTTTTTTTGCTTGCCCCTATTGTTTCAATTGCTTTTATGTATTCTTGATTTTTAATGGACAATGTCATGCCTCGAATTACTCTTGAAAACCCTGCCCAACCTATGAGCGCAAGGATTAAAGTAATAAGCAGAAATCTTTGTTTGCTGGACATATTTGAAGGCAAAATTGAAGCCAAGATAATTAACAAATAAAAGCTTGGAATTGACATAATCGCTTCCGCTAGGCGCATTAGAACCTTATCTGTTTTTCCTCCTAAATAGCCTGAAATTCCTCCATAAATTGCCCCAATTGGAAAAGAAATCAAAAGAGCTAAAAAGCCAATTGTTAAAGAGATTTGTCCTCCAAAAAACAACCTTGAATAGACGTCATGCCCATTTATATCTGAGCCTAAGATAAAAAGATATGAGCCATCTTCAGGCACAATTAGGTGCCTATTCCATTTGATTAAATTAAAAATTTTATATTCATAGCCTTTTGCAAAAAATTTAAGCTTATATTTTTTTGACCTATCTTGTTTATATTCAATAGTTAGGCTTTCTTTGTTGAAAGTCTTTATGTAGTTATATGTATAGGGTTTTTTAAGATGATTATTTTTATCTAGGATATAGACATTACTTGGAGGGCAATATGCAAGTTTTCTGTTTGCAAAAGTGGAAGGATATACTGCAAAAAAATCCGCAAAAGCGATTAGAAAATACATAACGCAAAGCGAAAATAAAGCCAAAAGCGCAACTTTGTCCTTTAAAATCCTTTTTATGAAATTTTTTTTATTATTTTCAAACATTATACTTTCACCCTTGGGTCAGTAAGTTTTAATAATATGTCAGAAATCAAATTCCCCAAAACAAGCATTATGGTTCCAATCATCAAGCTTGCCATAATTAAATTGATGTCTGATTGGTAAACTGCATCTAAAATCAATTTTCCAAGCCCGGGATATTGAAAAACATATTCAGTAAGCGCAGCCCCCGACAAAAGCCCAGCAAACTCAAACCCCAAAAGGGTTATGATTGGGTTGATTGCGTTTCTTAGAGCATGCTTGATTATTACTTTTGATTTTTTTAAGCCCTTTGCAATTGCAAATTTAACATATTCAGAATTTAAAACATCGAGCATGTTTGCTCTCATTTGCCTTGCTATAGAAGAAATTGAAATTGTCGTTAAAACAAATGTCGGCAAAAACAGATGGTGTAAAACATCTAAAACCTTAGAAATCAAGTTCATTTCGTCAAAATGGATTGATGTGAGCCCTCCTGCCGGAAAAAGCCCTGTTTTTTGCGCAAATAAAAGCATTAAAATCGCAAAAAAGAAAGAAGGAATTGCCATGCCGGCACTCGTTATGATAGTTAAAAATTTATCAAAAAATGAATTATAATAAATCGCACCAAGAATGCCCAAAGAAAGCCCAATGAGCCAACTAAAGAAAATCACGCTTAAAGATAAAATTAAAGTATTCAATGCTCTTGATTTAATTTTTGTTGAAACTTTAGTGTTGTCAAGGCAATAGCCCATATTCCCTGTTGAGAAATTTTTGGCCCAAATGAAATATTGAACAATTATTGGTTTATCTAAGGCTAGTCTTTTTGTTTCTTTTTGGATTGTTTCTTCTGAAATCGAAGGGTTCATTTTCAGCTGTGCTAAAGGGTCTATAGGCGAAAGTCTGATTAGAAAAAAGCTCATAATCGAAACTACAAAAAGTATCGGAATTGTGTTTAATATTCTTTTTAAAATGTAGTTTAGAAATTCCATTTAAATACTTTAGCCTTAATATTAATTTTTTAAATCAGCCTTTGAATTAATTAAAAAGATTATTTAATCTTTCTTGAATGTCCGCAGGGTCGATTTCATTTGTGATGTTGTTTATATCCATTGCTTGTTGGAAATATTTTGCAGCTTCGATATTTTGGTTTTTAAGCGCATAACATCTTCCAAGGTTATAGTAAGCAAGTGCGTAATTTGGGTTACATTCAGTTGCCCTTTGAAAGCAATCTATCGCGTTTTGAATTTGCACTAAATCGTCTAAGTATATAACCCCTAAGTTGTTGTGGGCGATGTCATAAGTTGGGTCAAATTCGATGGATAATTTATATTCTTTTATCGCTTCGTCCATATCGCCCATGCCCCAATATAAATACCCTAAGTTGCAATGGATTTTAGAATTTTTTGGTTCTAATTCAAGCGCTCTTCTGTAAACTACAAGGGCATTGTTGTAGTCCTCGTTGTCATAAAAAGCGCTTCCTAGGGAAATATAGATATCTATTTCTTTTGGAGTCAATGCGTTTGCGATTTGATAATTTGCAATCGCACAATCAAGGTTTTTTACAACGTTTTGTTGAATAAATCCTACAGTTTGCGCCACAATTGAAGTCCAATCTGCTTTAGGGTTGATTGTGATTGCTGTTTGATAATGTGAAATTGCAGCTTCTGCTTCGCCTTTCATGAAATATAGATTTGCGATGTTAGAGTGCAAAAGCGCGTTGTGCGGGTGGATTTGGATATATTTTTTGTAATATAAAATTGCGTTGTCGTAATCGCCCATTTCTTCATAAGTTTGGACAATCCCTGCGTAGGCGCTGTGGTTCAAGTTGTCTATCCAAAGAGCCATTTTGTATTCAACAATTGCTTCGTCAAATTTTCCTGCTTTTTTATATAAATCGCCAGAAAGCGCATACAAAGAAGAAAACCCAGGCATTTTATCAATCGCGTCGCTATAGCATTTAAAAGCAGTTTCCAAGTCTCCCGATTGAAAATATTTATCTGCACTCACTAAAGTTGGGATAATTTGAATCCATTTAAATTTTTCTTTTACAACTTTGATTGCTTCTTTGTCGAATGGCAATAAAACATAAGATAATAAAAGCTCAAAGTAGCTTTGAAGCCTTTTTTTGTTTGATGTGAAATAAAGACTGTTTAAAATTCTAAATTTTGAATAGTGAATTCTGCTTGTTTTGATTTTTGCGTGTTTTAGAGCAATATCGATGTGCTCAAGTGCATCTTGGAAGCGGTCTTTTTTCTTTAAGCAATTAGCTATCATGTAGTGACATTGCGCTAAATTAGCTTTTTTTTCAATTGCTATATTAAAATAATTGATTGCTTTATCAAGTTCGCCTTTATGGAAAAGCGCAAGGCCTATTTTATAATAAATTTCGCCATTATCAATCAAAACTTCAGCTGCTTTTTGATATTCCGTGATGGCTTCATCAATATACTGCTTTGCTTGATAAATGTCTAAGTGCCAATCTAAATATAAATCGCCTAGGCGGATATGAATATTTGTGTTTGTAGGCTCTTTTGTAAGCAAATTTTGGCAATATTCAATCGCTTTTTGAATTTCGCCTTGTTGCTTAAATTTATCTATTTTTTTGTCGATTTGTTTTAAATTTTCCAAAATTGCTCCCAATTATTTTTCTTGTGAAATAGTTTTAAAAACATATTTCATGATTATATTTTCATTGTACATGTTTAAATTATGATATGCAATTGCATAATTTAATTCATTCATTTTTACTATTTTGCCCAAAATTTCAATATCTTTTTCGAATATTTCCTTTGGCAGAAAAAGCTTCACTTCGTCGTTTTCTTTAAAAAACTTTTCTTTGGTTTTGATTGCAATTCCACATGCCGAGATATCAAGAGCTTTTGCCAAATATTCTTTTTTGTCTTTTTCGATTTTTAAATCAAAATCGCAAACGACGCGCACGAACTTTCTTCTTTGTTCCACTGTTTCAGATTCGTTGTTTTCAATTGTAATACAATTAAATTTATCTAATTTGTCTATCACGCTTGAGCGCATTTTTTTAGCGCCCATGTTCGTAAACCCAACGACTTCAAGCTCGTCTAATTCTTCAATTTCTTTTGCGAGTTCTAAATCTTTATCTTCGATTTTGACTTTTATTCTGTCATATTCGATTTCTTTAGAAATGCCATCTAATGAGCTATTTTTAAAAGAAATTTTAACTCTGTCATTTACTCTTAATTCTCTCATATATTGATTTTAGACTATTTTTTAAAAATTAGCAAATTGTAAAGATTGAAAGCTATTCAAAAAGAATTTCGTCACATTTATAATCGTTTTTTTCTTCTTTGAATTTGTCCGAAACAAAACAATTAGCAAGAACTATGACTTTTTTAGCTTTTATATCGTATTTTTCAAAAAATCTGTCATAAAACCCTTTGCCAAAGCCCAATCTATAGCATTTTTTGTTTGCCATAATGGCTGGAATATATATTATATCAAGCTCCATTGGGTCTATTGGAAAGTTTTCTTTGGGTTCTTTTATTCCCCATTTATTTTCTTCTAAATCGTTTTCGCCTTCATATTTAAAAAATTCCATCTCGAAATTAGACAAGCATTTTGGAAGATAAAATTCTTTTTCTTTTATTTGAAGAAGGGTGGTTAAATCAATCTCGTTTTTGATTGGAAGATAAAGCCCTATTTTTTTTGCGTTTTTAAAATCGTCTGAATTTAAAATTTTTTGCACAATTTTAGAAGAGATTACCTTAAAATCTCCTTTTTGTCTTTCTAAAAGGGCTTTTTTTCTTAAGTCCTTTTTAGTTATAGTTTCATCTTTTTTTTCTAAAATTTGCATAATTAATCTGCTAAAATGTGGATATGAAGGTGCATGACTTCTTGGCCAGCTTCTTTTCCTGTATTAATTAAAGTTTTAAAAGATTTTATATTTTCTTGTTTTAAAATCTTTTTCATAGCTAAAAATAAGTTTTTGATTAATTCTGGGTCATCTACTTCGTTTAGCGATTCAACATGGGTTTTTGGGATAATTAAGATGTGCTTTTTTGCTTTTGGGTTGATGTCATTGATTGCAAAACAAAATTCGTCCTCATAGACAAACTTTGAAGGGATTTCTTTATTTAAAATTTTACAAAAAATACAATCTGTCATAATTATCTCCTAATTTTGTTTTCTTCTAAATTATAGTTTAAAAATATGAAAAAAACTTTTTTTGCTTAAAATTTTGTTCAAAAAATAAAATTGTATTATATAATGTTTATTGAATAAGGTTTTGCTATGGGGAATAATTTAACTTTATCTATAAATAAAACAATATCTTGCGTTTTAACCTCTTCTCTTTTGGGGCTTAATTTAGTTTGCCCAGTTCTTGCTGAAGGCATTTCGGGCCATATTCAAAAAGACGAAGCTCAAAACCAAGAATTAGATAAAAAGCTTTTTACGGGTGAAATCGAAAAAGTCGAAGCAAAAGACACAATTAACCTCACCGTGTCTCAAGTTTTGAGCTCAAGCTATACTGTAGAAGGCGACGAATTTTTTGCGGAAGTAACTTCTGATGTGGAATCAGACAAAGGGGTCATAATCCCTGTGGGCTCTATTGCCCATGGGGTTGTTCAGATGATTCAAGACCCAAAAAACATGGGTCGAGATGGCTATGTTAATGTCTCTTTTGATTATTTAGTTACTCCAGACGGAAGGCAAATTCCAATAGAAGCTACTTTATCCACAAAAGACCCTTTGGTAAAAGGTGTTGCAAAAACCGTCGCTGTGCACACAGGCTACACTTTGCTCGGTGGTGTCGCAGGAGGCTTTTTTGCGCTTAATACTCTTGGGTTGGGGGCTGCAATAGCGTCTCATGGCTACACAGTAGCAGGTGGCGCTGCTATAGGGGGCGCTATTGGGCTTACTATGGCAATAATTAGAAAAGGAAACGGTTTTTCAATTGCCCCCGGAGACGAGCTTAAAATCAAAGTTCAAAAAGACATAGAGCTTCCTGTTTTTACTAAAGACGCTTTTAAACAAGAAGAAATGCTTTTAGATGGCTTAAACGTTAGAATAAATTCTGTGGCTTTAGAAAAAGATCCTTTTGGGGTTGAAAATACAATCACTTTAAACCTTGGAATAGATAACTATTCTCAATATTCCTTTTCCACTTTTGACATAGCACTTTTATCTTCAAGCGGCCAAACTTTCTTCCCGAGCCCTTTTGGAGACACTTCTTTATGGTTTAAGACAATAAACCAAGGAGATAGAGTAATTGGAAAATTGTCTTTTAGTGTGAATGATAAAAAATCTAAACATTGGCTTGTTTTTTATGATAGAAAATCTAAAAAACCTGTTGCAAAATATTCTGTGGATAACGCGATAAATGACATAAAATATGCTAAAAAACAAAAGAAAAAAAGCTCTAAAAATTCCTGATTTTCTTTTAAAATACGCAAGTTAAAGGCAATTTTTTTAAAATGAAAGTTTTTATATAACTATGATAGATAATATAAAAACAACTCCAAATCAATTAAGTGGTTCTTTGAAAAATCCTTATTCGAATTTTTCAAAGGTTGATTTGACTTCTAATAAAAATTATCTATATAGTGTCTATTCGACAAATAAAGTCGAATATTATAATGACCCTACTAAAAAGAAAAATAAATTCTTGAAAAAAGCGCTTTTGCTTTCTTCTGTGGGGCTAAGTATTTTGGGTGCTTTTGCATTTGCTGCGCACTCAAGAGGGTTGAATAAAGTATTTAATTCTGTTGTGGGCGAAGTGAGAAAGACAGCTCCTGAAGCAAAAAAAATAACTAAAGAAGTAAGTCAAGATTTAGGCGAAAAATTTGGAATTTTAAGTTTGAATTGCACTAATTTAAAAGACGACTTATGGGATAGATTTTCTTGCTTTTTGTATGACAAAACTCCTTTTAAATTTGTGAAAAATTTAGGTTCAAAAATCACAGATGTTTACTTAAGCAATGTAAAAAATTCTCTTAAAAACCCGATGGAACGTGCTCAACAAGAAATCTTGGAGCTCGGGGGGGATGGCTTTAAAGATAAATTTAAAAATTATGACGAAATGTTTTCTTCTTTGTCTCAAAAATTAAAATCAAGAGCACAAGAAGAAAGGATTTCAAGTGCCGCTAATCTTCTTAAAGGAAAAGACAAAGTTGCTTCTTTAAAAGACGCGCTTTTGACTCCTCAAGTGAAAACAAAAACATCTGACATTGTAGATAAATTTGCAAATATCTTAGAAATCCCAGATGGCGCAGATGAAAAATTAGTTGAAAAAATAAAACAGTATAACAGTTTGCAAAAAAATTCTTTAATTCCAAAGCTTTGTGAAATTTCTTATGGCTCCGCCCCTACAGATATTATCTCTATGTCTATTCCTGTTTTGGGGTTTGGAGTTGCCTTGTCTAAAACAGAAGATAAAAAAGAAAGAAAATCTTTGCTTTTAAATCTTGGTATACCTTTGCTGCCAACAGTTATGATGCCATTTTTGGGTACAAAATTTCCGGTTTTAAATGGGGTTAAATCTTTAGTTGCAGGCTTTGCTGTGGGGCAAGTGTTCTCTCAAGGGGTAAAAATCATAGATAAATATGTTTTAAAAAACGAACAAGAAGAAGAAATTAAAAAATAAAAATTAATAATAAATAAAAAATGCGCTTTCTTGAAAAACAAAAAAGCGCATTTAATTTTAAATAAATATAAAAACTATTCAGCAACATTGATTACGCTAACAGGGCAAGCGTCTGCAGCGTCTTTAATGCAATCTTCGTTGCCTGCAATGTTTGCTTCGTCAACTACACATACATCTTCAACTTTGAAAACGTCAGAGCAGAAAGATTCGCATGCGCCGCAACCGATGCAACCGTCTTCGATAGTAACTTTCATTATATATCTCCTTTATTGAATTACCAAGGTTAAGTATAGTAAAAAAATATTTTTTTTCAACTCAAATTTTTATTTTATGGCTTATAACTTTTGATTAATTTTTCTTTGTCCAATTGTCCTGTTTCAAACATCAAAGAAATTTGTGAAATATTATATTTTATCACAGTTTCCGCGTATTCTACCCTCGCTTGGGTCATTTGGCTTTGCGCTTGAATGACGTCGAGCAAAATTCCTTTTCCCCAATCAAACCTCAAAATGGCAAGCTTTACGGATTCTTTTGCGTATTGTATTCTTTCTTTGGTGATTAAAATTCCTCTTTTTGAAAATTCGCTTGCACTATAGTTATTCACAATTTTTTCTTCAATATTTCTTGTTTTGTTTTCTAATTCTTTTTGCATTGCTCTAATTTCTTCTTTTTTTGCTTTGATTTTTGTAATCGTGCCTAAGGACAAATTCTCCCCTGGGGCCCACTCTAAAAACCCTGTTAAGATATAGTTTGGGCGAATATTTGAAGACAAGGTTCCTTGGAATTGTTGTTGGTAGCTTATAAGCGGTTTTGGAAAAAATTCTGTCAAAATCACATTTTTTTCTTCTTTTTGATAATTTATTTCGTTTTTGTAGCTTTTAAGGTCTTGTCTATTTGAAATTGCAAGTTTGAATAAATCTTCGACTTTAAATTTCTCTAAATCTATCATATTGATTTCTTTGACATCCTCTTCAAAAGGCATTAAAGAAGTATCAAGACTTATTCCCATTAGGTTTGCCAGTTTTGTTTGGGCAGTTTTAAAGTTATATAAGACGTTTAAAAGCTTTGCTTTTGCATATTGTGCTTCGCTTTTTGAGCGAACGACGTCAAAATTTGTCCCAAAGCCCGATTTTTCTTGGCTTATGGCAAGGTCTAATTGTGCATTTCTTTCTATCAAATTTCTCAAATAAATTGAAATATAGATTTTATTTAAAAGAAGCTCATAATATGAAATAGAGCACTCATAAAGTGCTTTTTCTATAGTAAAATCAAGAAGATTTTTTCTTGATTTTTGAAAATATTTTTTTGCTTTTGCTTCGAAAATTTCTTCTCCGCCTTTTGTTAAATAGTGTTCTGCTGTGATATTCACAGATAGCGCGGTTTCGTGGATTTTTCTTCTTAAAACTTCGCCTACTAAAATCTGCCCTTGGTAGTCTGAAACGTAGCTCGTGGTTTTTAAAATGGGTAAAAATTTAGAAAGCGCGTTTTGGTAAGCGTATTTTGAGCTTTTATATTCATGGAATTTTATATCAATATCAAAATTGTTTTTAAGGGTAACATCAAGGCATTCATCTAAGCTCACAACTACATAATCTTTTTTCGTTTCTTCTTTTATAAAATTTTCGATATCAATATCTTTAATATATTTTTCACAATATTCTTTTAAGTCACAGCCTGCTTTTTGCTTTAATTCTATTGGTTTATCCAAAAGCTCTTCTGAAAAAACAAAAGAACTTTTAAAGATGAACATTGTCATTAAAATTATTGTCCACAATAATCTCATTCAAAGATTTTATAAATTAATAATAAAGATAATAATATCTTTATCGGCTAATGCTTTTGTGATAAATTAATTATATATAAGACTAAAATTTGTATAAGGAAGATTAAATGACTGAAAAAACTAATCAAGCAGAGCTTTCTAGCCAATATAGCGCAAGAGAAATCGAAAACGAAACTTATAAGTTTTGGGAAGATAATAAATGTTTTGTAGCAGACAACAAAACAACTAAAGAAACTTATTCTATGGTTATTCCTCCTCCAAATGTAACTGGTGTACTTCACATGGGGCATGCGCTAGATGGAACTTTGCAAGATATTTTAGTCAGATATAATAGAATGTTAGGAAAAGAAGTCCTCTGGATGCCAGGGTGCGACCATGCCGGAATTGCAACTCAAAATGTCATTGAAAAAAATCTTGCTAAAGATGGTCTCACTCGCCACGATTTAGGAAGAGAAAAATTTGTCGAAAAAACTTGGGTTTGGGCAAATGAACATAAAAACAGAATTTTAGAACAATTCAAGCTTTTAGGTGCTTCTTTTGATCTTTCAAGAAAAAGATTTACCCTTGACGAAGGCTGTTCTAATGCAGTTAAAAAAGTATTTGTTGATTTATATAATAAAGGTTTGATTTATAAAGGAAATTACATCGTAAACTGGTGCCCAAGGTGCCAAAGCGCGATTTCAGACGTTGAAACAAATTACGACACAGAAGACGGTTCTTTGTGGGAAATTTCTTATCCTTTAAAAGATGAAATGGGAGCAATCGTCATTGCGACAACTCGCCCAGAAACAATGTATGGAGACGTTGCTATTGCAGTTAACCCAAATGACTTTAAGTATAAAGATTTAGTAGGTAAAAATTGCGTAATGCCGTTAACAGGAAGAACTATCCCAATTATTGCAGATGACTATGTGGATAAGTCTTTTGGAACAGGTGCGCTTAAAATCACACCTGCGCATGATCCTAATGACTTTGAAGTGGGCAAACGTCATAATCTTCCGCAAATCAAAGTAATCGACGAAAAAGGTTTGATGATTGCAAACGAATACGTTCCTCCTCAATTGCATGGCGTAACAAGAGAAGAAGCAAGAAAAATGACCGTTGAAATGCTTGAAAAAAATGGCGCTTTGCTTCGAATACAACCACACGTTCATAATGTCGGCAAATGTCAAAGATGCAACACAACAATTGAACCATTGCTTTCTACTCAATGGTTTGTAAAAATGGAACCTTTGGCAAAACCTGCGATTGAAGCCGTTAAAAATGGCTCTATTAAATTTATTCCGGAACGTTGGGAAAAGAATTATTTAATGTGGATGGAAAATATAAGAGACTGGTGTATTTCTCGCCAATTGTGGTGGGGGCACCAAATCCCAGCTTATTATCACAACCAAACAGGAGAAATGGTAGTAGCCTTAGAAAACCCAGACCCTAAAAACTATACTCAAGAAACAGATGTCTTGGATACTTGGTTCTCTTCTGGTTTATGGCCTTTTGAAACTATGGGCTGGCCAGACACAAACCAAGACGATTTTAAGAAATTTTATCCTACGAACACTCTTGTAACCGGTTTTGATATTATTTTCTTCTGGGTTGCAAGAATGATTACAATGGGGCTTGAGTTTACGAAAAAACCACCATTTTCGACTGTTTATATCCATGGTTTAATCAGAGACGAACACGGCCAAAAAATGTCTAAATCAAAAGGTAACACAATCGACCCTGTTGATTTGATTGAAAAATATGGCTGCGACGCTTTAAGGTTTACTTTGACATATCTTTGCACTTATGGTGGACAAGATATTAAAATCAGCGACGAAAAATTCGAATTCGGAAGAAACTTTGCAAACAAAGTTTGGAATGCTTCAAGGTTTGTTTTGATGAACTTAACAAAAGAAAAAGACAAACTTCAGCTAAACGAAAAAGAATTTTCAATCGCAGATAAATGGATTTTAAATAAGTTTAATGAAGTAACAAAACTTGTAAATGAAAACTTTGAAAACTATAGAATAGGCGAAGTTGCAAGCATATTATATGATTTCTTCTGGAATGACTATTGCTCTTGGTATATTGAACTTTCTAAGATTTCAAAAAACGAAGCAGTTTTGGTTTATGTTTTAGATAATTTCTTAAGATTGTTGCACCCAATAATGCCGCATATCACAGAAGCAATTTGGCAAAAAATGCCAATTCAAAAAGAAACTGTTGGAATTTTGTTTGCGAAGTTCCCTAAATATAATTCTTCTTTTGAATTTAAAAACGAAGCAAGCCAAATGGAAACTGTTTTTGAAACAATTAAATCTTTAAGAAACGTAAGGGCAGAATTCAATATTCCATTGGGCTCGATGATTGATATCGTTGTGGACAACAAGGAAGACCTGTTTAAGGCAATTGCTCCTTATCTTGCTCGTTTGGCTAAAGTCCAAAATATCACTTTTGACAAAAATCCAAATATCGAAGCAAGCGCTTCTTGTGTTGTGGGCGACACGAAAATCATCGTTCCTCTAAAAGGTTTGATTGATACGGAACAAGAAATTGCTCGTCAAGACAAAAAAATGCAAAAGCTTTTGGCTGAATTGAAATCAATCGATGGAAGATTGAATAACGAAAATTTTGTGAAAAGTGCTCCTGATGAAGTTGTTCAAAAAGCAAAAGATAGAAAAGCTGAACTTGAACAACAAATAGAGACAATAAAAACAATGATTTCAAAACTTAAATAAGCAAAGTAAAATAATTTTTAAAAGAAGGCAGGTTTTTTCTTGCCTTCTTTTAATATTTCTTAACAAAAAACCATCGAAAATTAAAGAAAATAGTCCATATTGCCGATAATATTATCGAAAGTGAATGAAATAGCGAAAGGTAATGTTATGGGTCTTATAGATAGCATAAGCCAAGCGGTTGCAAATAGTGTTTCAAACATAGCTTCCAGTGGCGGCACTGACAGTTCGGTGGTTAATAGTATATTTAGCCTGACAGATAGTTTGATTTCAAGCACAAATAGCGGCAATAAATCAGAAACATCTTCAAATACATTAAGCTCTAAAGTTACAAATAACTTGTCAAAAGGTATATCAGGGCTTCTTTCCGGTGACGGTATAACTAAAAATTTGATTTCAGGCATTGCCGGAGTTGCTTCTTCTTTCGTTGATTCCGGTGTTTCTTCTAATGCCTTGTCTGAAGGAGAAATCTCTGATTTTAGTAACGAAATTGGAGGCTTCTTAAGACAGGTAATTCCAAAATTCGCTGATAGCGACAAAACTACTATAGCAGGCTCTGAGATTTCTACAAATGACCTTGTGAACTATGGAATTTCTGGAGTTACAAGCACTTTAAACTATGCAGGCGGCATGTTAAATAACATCATAAACACTGGCCTTTCTGTAGCTTCTGGAAAAACCACAGTAAAAGAAGCAACAAAAACATTTAGCGAAAACTCCAAAAATTTGAAATCGACTTTTGAAAAAGATGTCGACGACAACACAAATTCGATGTTAAAGAAAAACGGAGTGGATTCAAAAAGCTCTGCAGGTTCATTTTTCAGCAAGATGACTTCTTTCTTTACGAAAAACGTTTCGACTTTTGTTGGCTCGTTTTTGACAAATGGCTTAAAGACAATCATCACTAATCCTGCTTCTTTGGCGAACCCAGGGCTTCTTTTGGGGCAAACTTTTGCTTCGATGTTGTCTGATAAGAAATTTATTGCAAATATTGTTGGAAATTTGACAAGCACTTTGAGCGAAAGCTCTTCGTCCTCTAGTTCAAAATCAACAAGCTCTAGCAGTTCTTCTTTGAGCTCTGTTATAAATTCTCTTCCTCAAATTTTGCAATTCGTTTCAAAATACGCAACGAGCATATAAAATTATGGTTTTTTCAGCCTGATTTTAATAACGTTTAACAAAGCTTCTAAAAATATTTTTTTACTCATTTTTGAATTTCCGATTTTTCTATCTTCAAAGATTATCGGAAATTCTTTATATTTTGCGCCATTTTTGAATGCTTTATATTTCATCTCGATTTGAAAGCTATAGCCTTTGGAAATTATTGTATTTAAATCAATTTTTTCAATGATTTTTTTATTCCAACCGTTAAAGCCCCCTGTTAAGTCTTTGATTGGGCAATTTAGAATGATTTGAGAATATAAAGAGCCGCCTTTTGAAATTAAATTTCTCAAAAAGCCCCAGTTTTTAACGCTACCTCCCTTGATATTTCTTGAACCTATGGAAAGGTCAAATTCCTCTAGGTTTTTTAGCATTTCTGGGAGGTATTTTGGGTCGTGCGAAAAATCTGCGTCCATCTCGATAAAGTTTTCAAAACCTTCTTTGAGCCCTTTTTTAATTCCTTCGATGTATGCGCTTGCAAGCCCAAGCTTCCCTTCTCTTTCTAATAACAATATATTTTTGAAGTCTTTTTTTGCCTGCGTAATTTCTTCTTTTGTGCCATCGGTGGAGTTGTCGTCCACGATTAAAATCGAATAATCTGTTCGGTTTTTTAAAATTTCTTCTATTTTTTCAATTATTTTATATGCATTTCCTTTTTCGTTATATGTTGGAATTATTATTAAATTTTTCATTTTTACCTTTTTTAAAGTTATTTTATGCTATTTTAGCACATTTTTTAATATATTAACATTTCTTAATATTTAAAAATAAAAAAGGCAATTTAAGATTTCAAAAATACTTTATATAAGAGTGAGAAGTCACTAAGCAATAAACTTAAACAATAGATTTTAATTAAAAATTCAAATATAATTTCATATCCAACAAGGATAATAAAAAAGATATTTTTTACTCTCTCTTGATATCCTCGTGTTTATAAATGTTTGACCGCAGTTTTAAAAAGTCAAACATTTTTTTTGCTTTGAAAATAAAGTTACTATCTTGACAAAATGAGGAATAAAGTAAATAATAAAAATACAGGGTGGCACCTTGAGAAAGTGCCGATAACTCTTTAGAAGACTACGACTCTTACTTTTTATGGTGAGAGTCGTTTTTTAATACAAATAAAATCAAAAAGATTAAAAATAAAGTCAGATTGAAATTATTCATACTAGCCTCCCTTCTAGTCGAGAGCCAACTCGAAGACTAATATTTTGTAGTCGGTCTTTTTCGAAAAAGAGCTATTTTTACCCTGCTTGATTATATTAGCACATATTTTGTTTTTTGTGTTAAGTTTTGTAAATGTTGTTAAAGTTTTTTGCTTAAAATGTCGTAAATTTTTGTGGCAAAGGTTAAAAGGTGTGTAATGACAATTGAGAATCTTGGAAAATTTTTAGAAAACTATAAAAAGCTAAATTCTTCAAAAAAATTAGAAGATAATAGTCTTTTGGGCGAAAATTGTGACGTTAATTTTAAAAAGGCCGCAAAATGGAACAATGCTGTTCTTGCTTCCGATAGAGATGCTGACCCTAATTTTGTTGTTACCGGAAAATATATTGTTTCAAAGCTCGATGATTCCAAAGATAGCATCTTACAACTCGATGAATTCAAAGATTATTTCACTCAAAAGGGTTTTTTTGGAAAAGAATATATTTCAGATTCGCAATTAGAAGAATTATTTGATTTAATATCAGCAATTGATGGTACTGAAGGCGTTTCTGTTGACGATTTGGATTATTTGATTGGTCTTGATAAAACTAAAAATGGAATTACTGAAACTGCAATAAAAAATTTCCTTCTTACAATAAAAGAATTTTCAAAAACTCAAGATGATTCCTCTTCCTCTTCCTCTGACACTTCTTCTTCTGACACTTCTTCTTCTGGTACTTCTTCTGCCTCCTCTTCCTCTTCTGGCTCTTCAACAGACGCCCAAGAAGAAACGGAAGCGGACAAAAGAGCAAGGGAAAGAAAAGAAGCTCAAGAAGCCAAAAAGAAAGAAGAACAAGAAGCTCAAGAAGCAAAAGAAGCGGCAAAAAAAGAAAGGGCTGAAAAATTCAAAGGCAAAGCTGTGGAAAATTATGACGCCTTAAATTCAAGTTCAACTGCTCTTAAAGATTTAAGTGTAATCGATGGAAATGTCGATTTTACAAGACTTATGAAAAAAGGAATCAATGGTTCTTCTCTCATGGATAGTGACAAATATGGCAAAAAAGATGGCGAAGTGACAGCTGATGAAATCTTTGCTTATTATGGTGCAGATGGCGAGATGACAAAAGAACAATTTAGGAAATTCTTTGGCTTGGGTTCTTCTGACCCCGCCCAAGTCGACGAACTTTTTTCTATAATTTCTTCCCTAGATGGCAAAGACAAAGTCACAGTTGACGAATTGCAATATGTCATGGATTTTTCAGACGACGGCAATTTTACTTCTGAAGATGTTAAGTTGTTTTTAAATGAAATTAAGTCTCAGCTTGGAAAAACTGGTGAATCAGAGAGCAAAGAAGAAACTGCTGAAGCCCAAACTGACTCTGCTTCTGCTCAAGAATCCACCCAAGAATCCAATGATGTATCAGGTGCTCAAGAACAAAACGCGCAAGAAATATCTACAACTACATCTTCTTCTCAAAATGAAGCAGAGGGCGAAAATGGAACAAGCGAAACTTCTTCTCAAGAAGCGTTTTTGAGCGCCGAAGTTGCACATATCCAAGAGGGCGAAACTCCAATTGGGCTGATGAAAAAAGTCTCTGGGGCTGATGGCTTCAATAAAGAAGATTATAAAGCGCTAATTGAAATGAATATTAAAATGGGCAATGTTACTCAAGAACAAGTTCAAATGACCGATTCGCAAAAAGAAAAATATGGCGTTGATTATATGCTTCGCCCTGGAATGAATTTAAAAATTTATTCACAAAGCCAAATTGAAGAATTCAAAAAGACAGGGAATGTTAAAGAATCTGTTGTTAAAAATTTCAAAAAAGAAGATTATGAAAATAAAGACGGTACAAGTACCAGAATTTTAACAAATAAATATGGTGAATTTCAAAGCGCTGTTTTCTATGGTTCAGATTATAGTTTGACTGTTGATTTGCTTGGATATGTTTCAAAATATTCTAAAGATTCGACTCAAAAATATTCTCTAATAAAAGAAGAGTCCGGAAAAACAAGAACAATTGGATATTATGTTTCTGATGTTGGTTCTGTAAAACCAAATATCTCTAAAACCTCTGCTTTATATAATGAACTTTCTTCCGACAAATACGATGAAAAATGCCCTGTTTTATCGTTTGAAGATTACTATTGTTATCAAGGCGTTTTATATGATAAAGAGGGAAATAAAGTTGAGCTTGAAAGTTTGACTTTGATGGAAGCTAGCTAATAATTTAAAATTTAAAATATTGTATTACATAAAAATAAAGCAAAAATACAAGAAGGACATAGATATTATGAATTTAGATTTATCTAACGTATTGAATTTTATTAACGGCACAAATGGCCAGTCGAAAAAGACATTTACAATTTTGGAAAATAACTCGGATTTTAGTGCTTCTATTTTAGACTCTTCAAAAAATTCTGACAAAGCAAGCGTTGATGGCGAAGCCAAAGTTGATGAAGAACAAGTTTTTGATATGCTAAATTTAGAACAAGACCCAGATGTAAAAGATGATATTTTAGATTTTTCTGAATTTTCAAAATATTTTTCCTTGGAAAATACTGGAATTAGTGAGTCCCAAGTTCAAGAATTATTTGATTTAATGTCTTCTTTAGATGGCGGAAAAGGTATTTCCAAAGACGAATTAAAGCAAGTTATGGATTTATCTCAAAAAGATGGTTTTTCTTCTTCTGATATTGAAGCTTTCTTAACTCAAATCAAAGACGGTTTAAATGGTGT
>CAKURL010000025.1 GCA_934675685.1 uncultured Candidatus Melainabacteria bacterium
GCCCTATACACAGTCTTGATGGAAGGAGACGACATCACAGACCCGATTGTGGATATCGTGCGCGGGATTGTAGATGGGCACATTTTCTTGTCCAGAAAAGTCGCAGAACAAAACCACTACCCTGCGATAGACGCTCTTGGCTCTATCTCGAGACTTATGAGCGCCATAGCCGACCCAGAGCACAAAGAAGCCGCAGGAAAAATGAGAAACCTAATGGCACTATATCGAGAAAACAAAGACTTAATTGATGTTGGCATGTATCAAGCAGGCTCTAACCCAAAGCTAGACGTAGCGATAGAACTTATGCCACAGATAAATGCATTTTTACAACAAAAAACGACAGACATCGTTTCTATGAAAACCACTCTCGACACTTTGAAAAACATGATGAGAGATGTGAAGATTTAATATATTACAAAATGTAACAATAATAACTAAAAATTTAAAGTTTTCCTAAATATATGTCGTAAACATGATTGTTAGACAATAAAGTAAAAGGAGAACGATTCATGGGAATGTCTGCAAGTCAGGCTCGCTTTTTGCAATTAACAGCCAGACAAAGCAATTGTGAATATCAAGCTCAAAGAATCAACTTTGAACGTTTAGAGTTGTCTGACCAATTGTCACAAGCTTCGAGCGAATATAACGACAAAACTTCAAATCGTGCTTTGAAATTCAGCTTTTCAAATGGAAACGGAACTCAAAGCGTCGATGTTTCATATAAAAACTATAAAAACTATATGAACAAACAACTAGATGGCTTAACAAGCGCTTCGCAACAATATTTCTTAGTATCTTCTTCAGGAAACAAAATCGTAGTCGGAAGCGACGAAGACAAGATGAAGATGATGCAAAGCAACCTTGACGAAAACGGAAACAGTAAATTCACTGAATCCGACTTTATGATTGTAGAAAACTTAGACGACAACGACAGATTTCAAAAAGATATTGAAGAAGGCGTATATTATTTCGCAACTTTAAGACAAGACCCAGACTTAGAAGACCCAACAGGAAATTCTCAAAAATATTCCTTTGACACAAGCGAATGGTCAAACATAGGCGAATTGTCTCAAGTCTTAGACGAAAGTGACGACAAAGAAGCCGAAGCAAAATATGACGCTTTAAAAACTTCAATCCAAAGAAAAGATAAAAAAATGGAAATGCAGCTAAATCAATTAGAGACTGAAAGAAATTCAATCACTAACGAAATTGAAGCAGTGCAAAAAGTCATAGATGACAACATCGAAGCTTCATTTAAAGTATTTAGCTAAATGAAGCAAATAAAAAATTCAAAATTCCCAAAATTCAAACATTTATAAACACGCTATAGTTAAAAAACCTTTGATTTCAAAGGTTTTTTCTTTTTATTAAAGCCTTTTTAAAAGCTTTTTTAAGCAGCAAGGCCTTGAGGATATTTTTTATAGAAATCGCTTTCTTCGAGCCTATCTTCCGCACCCGAAATGTCTGCAACCAATTCGCCATTTCCGCTATAGATATTCTTCATGTTTTGCAATTCTTCATTTGAATGTGCTTCAAATGGGTTAATTTCGCTTAGATAGCCATTCTCTTGCGCTTCTAAGACTCTATTAATGTCTTCTTGAGATGCAAATTTGAAGCTCGGTTGGATTTGTGGAGTTGTGTTTGGAACTCCTTGGCTCGCTTGTCTTTGCCCAGCCGTTAAAGAACCGAAATTGTATCCTTTTGAATAACTATTATATCCGTATTGAAATTGCAATGGATCAAGTCCCATGTGATTGCCTTTAAAATTCTATACGTTTATATAAAGTGTTTTTAAAAAGAAAAATTGTCAAAACTTTTTCATTTGTTACAAAATTTAATATTTTTTCTGATTGTTATCTAGCTTTTTGGCTATTATAAAAAATTTATCTTTATTCAATAATTTTTTTGTTCAGAAATAAAGGAGAAAATAAAATGAATTTCATGAATATTTTCAAATGGGCAACTTATGCAGTAGTCATAATCGGAGCTTTAAACTGGGGCTTAATCGGCGCTTTCGACTTCGACCTTATTAGCTTTTTGTTTGGCGACATGTCAACAATTTCAAGAATAATCTATTCTATCGTGGGCTTATGCGCGATTGGATATTTTGTGTTCTCAATCAAAGACGAAATAGAATGCACCAGATACGGTTGCTAGTTTCAAAAAAAAGCCTGTTTGGTCAATTTATAAAGCCAAATGGGCTTTTATTTAATTTTATAATTCTACTCTTCCTTCAAGAGCCCTTGCCAAGGTCATTTCGTCTGCGTATTCGAGCTCTGAACCCATTGGCAAGCCAAAAGCAATTCTTGTAATTTTAATATTAAAAGGCTGCAAAAGTTTGTTTAAATATAAACTGGTCGCTTCGCCTTCCACAGAAGGATTTAAGGCCAAAATGACTTCTTTTATGTCGTTATTTGTCACCCTTAAAAGCAATTCTTTAATTCTGATGTCGTCTACCCCAATGCCATCAATAGGGGAAATCAAACCTTGAAGAACATGATAGAGCCCATGGTATTCATTTGTTTTTTCGATTGCCATAAGGTCTTTTGACTCCGCCACGACGCAAATGACGCTTTGGTTTCTTGTTTTGTCCTCGCAAATTTCGCAAGGCGAAGAGCAAGAGATGTTAAAACAAGTTTCGCAATAAGAAATCTTTTCTTTTGCTTCGATTAAAGCTTCTGCGAACTTTTGCACTTCTCCATAAGGCATTTTTAAAACATGCAAAGCTAGGCGAGTCGCCGTCTTTGGGCCAATTGAAGGCAATTTTTGAAAACATTCGATTAATTTTGCTAATGGTTTTGTGTATTCCATAACGACATTATAAATCAAACTTGATTATTTTGTTTGTATTTTGTTCTGTGGCATAGAGCCTGTTGTGTTCTTTGTCATATACCAAGCAATATGGTTTTTGAATGTCTGCAAAAATAGTGGCCGCTCCCGAAGGAGTGATTTTAATTAAGTTATTTCCTGAATAATTTGCAATATAGACATTGTCATTTTTATCTATCGCAAGCCCGATAGGCCCTTTTATCAAGGTTGATTTTGAGAAAGATTTCTTTTGGCCTTGGATTGTGATTTTATAAATCGCATCTTCTGCAAAGCTTGCTGCGAAAATATTTCCTTTAGAATCAATGGCCACGCCAGATGGAGCGTCTACTTTTTCGATGTCGTAGCCGATTAATTTTCCTTGAGCATCAAGAGTGTTTTTGTGTTCTTTTATTTTTGCTTCAAGGTTCAATTCAACTTGTCTTTTTTCAATTTTTGAAATCAAAAGCTTCGCTGATTCGTACTGCGCAGCGTTTGCAGGGATTTTCACTAAATAGTTATGAGAGCTCGACAAATATCCTCTTCGATATTGTATTCTTCCTGCGTTATACAAGGCTTCTGTGTCTTGCGGCCTTAATTCTATAATTTTTTCAAGCGCTTTATAAGCTTCTTCGTCTTTGTTTTCTGACATCAAAATTTGAGCTAAATTATAATAAGCTTCGTAAAAATCGCTTTTTAAAGAAATCGCTTGTTTAAATAAATCGATTGATTCAGAAATATTATCTTGTTTGTATAAGTCGATTGCTCGATTGTAGCATTGAGTAGCTTCAAAAGTGTCGTCCGCAAAAGACATTGGAGCCATCAAACATAAAAATAAAAATATTGAAATTAGAAAATTCTTTTTCATGCTATCATTATAACAAAAGTTAGATAAACTACAACAAAAATTTTTAAAAGGAAATAAAATTGCTAATATTAGGTCTAGAATCAAGCTGCGACGAAACAGCTTGCGCGATAGTGAAAGACGGGAGACAAGTCCTCGCAAACGTGGTCTCAAGCCAAATTAAAATCCATGAAAACTTTGGAGGTGTCGTGCCTGAAATCGCTGCTCGCGAACATTTGAATTCTATTAACATAATTATTAAAGAAGCTTATGAACAAGCAGGAATTAAGCCGGAAAACTTAGACGCTTTTGCTTCGACCGTGGGCCCAGGGCTCACAGGGTGCTTGCTTGTGGGCTTAAACGCAGCAAAAACGCTTTCTTTGATTTATGACAAACCCTATCTTGGGGTGAACCATCTTCACGCGCACGTTTGTGCAAACTTCATCAATTCGGGCCTAACTCCTCCTTTTGTTTGCCTTTTGGTTTCAGGGGGGCACACTCAAATAATCCACGTTAAAGATTATGACAAGCAAGAAATCTTAGCTCAAAGCATAGATGACGCTGTGGGAGAAGTGTATGACAAAGTCGCAAGATTGTGCTCAATCCCATACCCAGGGGGCGTTTTGCTAGACAAAAAAGCAGCTTTTGGAAACAAAGACGCATTCAATTTCCCAGAAGCAAAAGTGAAAGAAAATGAATTTTCTTTTTCGGGCTTAAAGACTGCAGTATTAAGAGAAATCAAGAAATTTGATAAAGATAAAATCCCAAAAGAAGATATTGCAGCAAGTTTTCAATATAGAGTAGCGGATACGTTAATCAAAAAAACAAAACATTTTGCAGACAAATTAGGGATAAAAACCATCGCCCTTGCGGGAGGCGTCGCTGCAAATTCGGAATTGAGAAAAAGATTGAAAGAACTTGAGCTTCTTGGGTATGTGACCCATGCGCCAGAGATGAAATTTTGCACGGATAATGCTTCTATGGTCGCAAGCTGCGCATATTTTAACCCAATCAAGACAGATAATTCTCTTCTTTTGGAAGTGTTTTCAAGGGAATAGGGGCAAACAATTCGTCATTCTGAAAAATTAGAAAAATAAACGATAGTGAAATTTTTCAATTTGTTCAGAATCTCTAAAATATGAAATATAGGAATTCAGCATTGAATTAAGATTCTGAAACAAGTTCAGAATGACGTACTGCGTAATTAATTATTTTATTGAGCATTAAATTCACTTTGTTCACTTTCTCTTTTACCATTTCTCAGGCGCCGAAAAAATGCAAAAGAGAAAGTGAACCGAAAGAGAAAAATCTAAGGCTTTTACAACACCCCACAATTAAAAAACAAATGTCTGAAGAAAAATGCGATAGCCAGAGTGTAATTTTGGACTTGCGTTGAGCAAGGACAAAATGAAACTAATGATGGGCGACGTGGGACGCAAGTCCCTCAGGAGCAAACAGTCAAGCGCGCTTTTGGTACGGTTTTCGCATTATGTCACCCGCTCATCGCGGCTGCCACAATGCTTCACACACCTTTGCCCTCATTTTGCTCGCTAAGCGCAGTCGCGCTAAGCCTCGCCTCATTCGGGTTCTCCGGTTTTTCTTTTCGTAGGCCATTTGTTTTTTAATTTTTACCTTAGAAAAATAACTGAAGCTAAAAATATTTATTTAAAATAATTAATATGCAGCACGTCATTCTGAAAAATTAGAAAAACAAGTGAAGCGTAGTTTTTCAATTTGTTCAGAATCTCTAAAACATGGAATGTGAGAATTCAATATTAAATAAAGATTCTGAAACAAGTTCAGAATGACAGATTGTGTACTTTCTTTCTTTGTCACAGCATTAAGTAAAAATTCAAAACCATCAACCCAAATCCTCAATCTAAATGTTTTATTTTCTCAAAAAAGCATTAAAATTATACTATGAGAAAATTCTTTTTAATATTCTTATCCTTATTTTTTATGTCATCTTTTTCTTTTGCAGACGACTTTTTGGACGTTGACTATAATTTCATCAACTCTGCTTTTGATGGCATAAAACCTGTCACAAACGAAGAATTTGAAAAAACAATAAATAAATTAACTCCAAAACCCGTGGAAAATACCTTTGGGGGAAAATTAAAAACTTTTCTTTTTGGGAGGCAATATGGAGTGGAATCCACCCCCAAACAAGAAGAAAAAGAAATCGACTATGGCGGCGAAGCAAAAGCGATTTCGGACATCAAAAACGGGATTTATTACATAAAATTAATTGTTTCTTTGAAAAATTCCAAGGGCGAAATCATTCCTTTGGGAAATTATAAAATTCAAGAAAAAACAATCGAAGGGCAAGATTACCTTGTTTTTTACCAAGGACAAAAAGAATATGGCTCGCTGAAATTAAGGAGCTACGACGACACAAAAGCCCAAGGAAAACAAATCACATATTCAAGAGTGGATATAGTAAATGACGACATAGTGCGCATTGTCTATTCCACAATCAAAGAAACAAAATGCGCTTATGGAAGGATTTATAAAGAAAATTAATTTTTTTAGCAATTAATTTTCTGCTGTGCGTTATAATAAATGTTGGACGTCTAATTTATGAAAAAAGCACTGGCAACACTTTTAATATTGTTCTTGGCTTCGCCTTGTTGGGCTCTTTTGGAAGAAAAAAAAGTTTCCCTAAAAGAAGCGATAGACACTGCGCTTGAAATCAATCCGCAGATTAAAATGATGAAAATAGATGTCCAAAAATCCAAAAACGACATCAAAATCCAAAACCAATTGCAAAACCCCTCGATAGGCACAGGCCAAAACATCGGAAAAACCGCAAAAGGAAACGCAGAGCAGATTTCAGCAGACTATGTAATCGAAATTTTAAAAAGAGGAAAAAGAAAAAAAGCCGCCCAAAGCGAATCTTTGGCTTTAGCAAACAACCAAAAATTCCAAGAATTGTCTTTTGTGGCGGAGATTAAATTCGCTTATATCAATCTTCTTTTGAAAAAAGCAAATTTAAAAATTACAACAGAGCAAATGCAAATTTCAAAAGAAATCTATGACAGCACAACAAAACAAGAAGAGGACAAAAAAGCCTCCAGAACAGACGCAATCCAAGCCAAAATCGCGTACAACAGAGCATATTTATACAAAAACATAGCGAAAAGCGAAATGGTGACTGCGCAAAACGAATTCAACGCAATTATGAACTCAAATAATTTTGATTATAACACGCGAGCAGACTACCTAAACAACGACTACGAAAGCCTTTTGACCTTGAGCCCAAATGACGATTTTTTGACTTTTGAAAAAGTAAAAGATTTTGCTTTGAAAAATAGATATGACATCAAAAAAGCAGCCCAAGACGTCGAAACTGCGCAAAACAACCTCGCTGTTGTGCGCTCAAAATTAATCCCAGACGTCGCGATTTCTGGCGGGTATCAATATGAAACAAAAGGTATGTCGGATAATGGCGTCTTTTTAAATGGCGCTTTTGCCGGACTTCAAATCGTGAATATTCCTTTGTTTTATAGATATAAACCTGAAATCGAGAATGCAAAGCTCGACATAGAAAAAGCGCAATTAAACTATGAGGACGTCAAAATCGACGCAACAAGAAACATCACGGACGCTTGGGAAAAATATACAATTGCAAAAAACAACCTTACTTTTTATAATAGCGAGCTTTTGTATAATTCAAAAGAATTACTAATGGAATCAATCAAAAATCTTGCCACAAAAGAAATCGACCTCACGAGCTTTTTGGTTTCAAAGAAGCTTTATTTAGAGCTTTCTTTAGGCTATGTTGAAGCTTTGAGTGAATATTATATAAACTATGCGCAGCTTTTAAAGGAAATGAATTTAGTTGAGCTGAACAAGGAAGAGTTTATTTAGTTTTAGTTTTTCTATGGTGATTGCTAGAAATGATTTTTAATTTTTAATAATCTTGACTTGTTCATTTTTTCTTTGGCTTTAGTTTATTCTCAAGGGTAGAAATTAAAAAACAAATGGCATACGAAAAGAAAAACCGGAGAGCAAGCCGTCTAATTATTTAATTTAAAATGTTCACATGTACTTCGGGAGATGTTTCTTTGGCGCGCTTGACTGTTTTTCTTCAGACATTTGTTTTTTAATTGTGGGGTGTTGTAAAAGCCTTAGATTTTTCTCTTTCGGTTCACTTTCTCTTTTGCATTTTTTCGGCGCCTGAGAAATGGTAAAAGAGAAAGTGAACAAGGTGAATTTAATGTTGAATAAAATATGTAATTTGCAATTCGTCATTCTGAACTTGTTTCAGAATCTTAATTCGATGCTAAATTCTTACAATCCATGTTTAGAGATTCTGAACAAATTGAAAAATTACGTTTCGTTTTACTCAGGCCATTATACAGGAGAAGAAATTTCCTTCAAGAAAATGCTTGCTTTTGCCAAAACTGTCTCTCTTAAAGCTACAGGATCTTCAATTGTAAAGTCCAATTTATTCATAATTTTTGGGTCCAAAAGAGGAGTTGGCATGTTTGTTTGCACCAATCTATCTGCGCAATAAACAACTCCGCAAACAGTCGGAAGAGAACTTTGAGTAGGTTGATGGTGATATCTGATACAATTTGTCAAAATCACCGGCAATTGCCATTTTTTAGAAATCAAAGCGCCCAAAACGCAATGGTTTGTGCCAAATTGCGCGTCTTCTAATTCCACCAAATTAACATTTCCTTGTTGCGCGCTATAGCGAACTTTTGAATATTTCAAAGGATTTTTTGAATTTAATAAAATTTTTCCGATATCATGCAAAAATCCAATAACAAAAGCGTCGTCTGGGTTAATTACTCTATATTCTTTGGCAATTATTTCAGAAGCCACAGCACATTTAATTGAATGTTCCCACAATTCTCTGCTGCCTTGGGCTGTCATCATTTGTTTCAAAGCTAAGCTCATAATGATATTTTTTGCTTTCATCATACCTAAAATTACAAGAGCTTTATTTATTGATGTAATTTGTTGGCGAAAACCATAAAAAGCAGAGTTTACAAGGCTCAAAGTTTTTGTAGACAAGGCTTGGTCAATTTGCATGATTTTGCCTAATTCCACAATTCCTGTTTGAGGATTTTTTATGATATTAAGTGCCTTCACCATAACATTTGGCATAGGCGGAATGTCTTTATATTCTGCAACTAATGCTTGTGCGTCTAGTCTGTTTGGATTGTTATTCATCATGATTTTTATACCTGCAAATGTTTTTTAATACTCAAGAAACTACCCACCGAGCTGAATATAACACCGAGTATCAATACACTAAATAATACGATAAATTGTGCCATAGGGTCTATAGAAACCATGAAAAATTCATGTATTTTGATGATATAACTTTGCACAATGTCGATTGGGATTATTGCAACCAATGCTCCACAAAAGCCGTATATCGCGCCTTGAAGGATTAATGGTGTTTTGATGTACCAGTTTGAAACACCCATAAGCCGCATGATTTCAATTTCTTCTTTCCTAGATTGAATTACGAGCTCAATGGTGTTATTAATTATTGCGATAGTTAAAATACACACAATTATTACAAAAACAACTGTCGCTGTGTTTATTATCGCATTCAACATTTCAAATTTTTGAACTAAATCTTTAGCATAGCTAGTATCTGAAACGCCTTCTACGGTTTTTAATTCGTTCATGACGTCATTTATATGTTTTGTGCTGTCTAATTTTACGTGGAGAGTATCAGGAAGAGGGTTTTCGATATCCGGAACATCAATTTCTTTTTTCAATTGCAGCCAAGAAGACTGTTTTGAAATGTATGAAACTTTTTTCACATAATCGAGCGTTTTAATCTTTGCAATTGTGGAATTCACGTCTGCCGTGGGCTTTAAATATGCGCTCACTTCAAGAGCAGAGCCCATGGAAGTCACAAAAGAATTAAGAGCCAAAGTTACTCTAAAAATTGAACCGAAAATTGTCAAAATAGCAGCAATTGTGGTAATAATTGCGATATTCACAAGCCCAGTTTGAGCAATGCCTTTAACTGTTTCGATTGCAATTCGATATGTAATTCTAAATTCGCTCATCCAATCCTTTGAAATGTGCGATTTAACTTTATGTTTGAAAGTGTTCTTTGGTTGTCTCTTATTATTAATCATACGTTCCTGCTTGCATGTCTCTCACGATTTGCCCGTGGTCTAGCGTAATTACTCTTTTTCTAAAATAATTAACCATAGCTTGGTCATGGGTAGAAACCAAAATTGTAATGCCTCTTTGGTTAACTTGTTCTAAAATTTGCATAACCTCAAGAGAGTTCTTAGGGTCAAGGTTTCCTGTAGGTTCGTCCGCGATGAGCAACGGAGGCCCATTCACAATTGCGCGCGCGATAGAAACCCTTTGTTGTTCGCCGCCTGAAAGCTCGCATGGCTTAGATTTCCATTTGTCCTCTAAACCAACGACCTTAAGCGCCCCTATTACTCTTGATTCGATTTCTCTTGAAGAAATCCCCATTGTGCGAATAACATAGGCAATATTGTCATATACTGTGTGGTTTTGTAAAAGTTTATAATCTTGAAAAACGATACCCATGCAGCGCCTTAAGCTCGGAATTTTGCTTGGGGGAAGGTTTCCTATATCAATCCCTGCAACATATACGCTTCCTCTTGTGGGGCGTTCTTCTAAATATAGCATTTTCATCAAAGTCGACTTACCGGCGCCCGAAGAACCCACCAAGAAAACAAATTCCCCAGGTTGAATGTGCAAATCTATTCCTCGAAGAGCATATTTATTTTTATATTCTTTTACTAAATTTCTAACTTTAATCATTTTACTTCCATGAATTTGATTATTTCTTCGTATAATTTGTTTGAAGTCAAACCGTAGAACTCAAGCAATTGTCTTTGTTCTCCGGATTGCCCAAAAACGTCTTTTGTGCCAATTCTATGCACTTTTGTTGGCGCATATTGTGACAACGATTCGCAAACAGCAGAACCAAGGCCGCCTATTATGCTGTGGTTTTCTACTGTTACTACTTTTCTTGTTTTTAGCGCACTATCTTTCAAGACCAAATGATGGAAAGGTTTCACCATAGGATAATGCAAGACTTCTGCGCTAATTCCGATTTCTTCCAATTTTCTTGCTGCTTCTAAAACTTCAAAAAGCATTTCGCCATTTGAAACGATAGTTAAATCTTTTCCTTCTTTCAATTTAACCCCGTTGAAGGCATTAAACTTATATTTTTCGTCAAAAATATCGTTCAAATTTGTCCTTGGAATTCTTATATACATAGGCCCTTTTGTGTTTGCGGCATATTCAAGGACTTGTTTCACTTCTCTACAATCAGAAGGAACGATGACTTTCATCTCAGGCAAAACGCGCATTAAAGCAACATCTTCTAAAGCCTGATGAGAAGCGCCATCTTCGCCCACTGTGACTCCGCCATGGGTCGCTACGATTTTGACGTCTAATTTTGAATAGCAAATCGTGTTTCTAATTTGGTCCAAGCAACGAGCAGTTGCAAACATAGCAAATGTACTTGCAAAGACCGTTTTTCCGCCATAAGCAAGGCCAGAGGCTGTTCCCATCAAGTCTTGTTCTGCTATTCCGCAGTTGAAAAAGCGCTCTGGATAAACTTTTTTAAACCTTGCAGTTTGAGTGGAGCAAGATAAATCCGCGTCTAAAACAACAATGTTTGGATTTTTCTTTCCTAATTCAACTAAAGTATCGCCATATACGTTTCTTGGCGAATTTATTCCTTGTTTTTTAGTCAGCATTTAATTCCTCCAAAGCTTGTTTTAGTTGTTCGTCGTTTGGCGCTTTTCCGTGCCAAGAAGGGTTATTTTCCATAAAAGAAACACCTTTGCCTTTTATGGTATTTAAAATAATTGCTTGTAATTTCTTTTGTTCTTTTGCTTCTTTGAAAGCTTTTTCGAGCTCATCATAATCATGCCCGTCGATTGATTTAACTTCAAAACCAAAAGCTTCGAGCTTCTTGTCTAATGGCTCTAATGTCTTGATGTCGTTTACGTTGCCGTCTATTTGAAGATTGTTTTTATCAATCAAAACAACAAGATTATCTAATTTTTGGCTATTTGCATTCATCAAAGCTTCCCAAACGCTTCCTTCTTGCATTTCGCCATCGCCCATCAAAACAAAAACTTTAGAATCAATAGCGTCTAATCTCATCGCAAGCGCAAGCCCAACGCCAATCGAAAGCCCTTGGCCCAAAGAACCTGTGGAAACTTCAATCCCTTCTAGCCCAACGCAAGAAGAAGGGTGACCTTGGAGCTTAGAGCCTAAAATCCTAAAGCCTCTTAAAAGGTCTTTTGAAAAATATCCACAATGCGCCAAAGTCGCATATAGTGCAGTGCTCGCATGGCCTTTAGACAAGATAAATTTATCTCTTTTGTTAAAATCAGGAGAGTTTTTCCACTCCAAAGGAACATTTAAAACCTTTTTATATAATACACAAAGTGCGTCCACACAAGACAATGCGCCCCCTGGGTGACCAGATTTTGCATTATGTATCATTTTTAAAATGTCAGCTCTAACGCCGTTTGCAAAATTTAGCAATTTATCAACCTTTCTTTAACACAATATCTATTATACATTTTATTAGAAACATTGGCAAAAGAGGAAAAATTCTCTTAAACCTTTCGGGCTGTTTGATTGTGCGATAAAGCCACTCGAGCCCGAGTTTTCTATAGATTTCAGGAGACTCCTCGACGAGCCCAGAGAAAACATCAAAACTGCCCCCAACACCAATCATCACGCAGCCTTGTAAACTTTTTTTAAGCTCAACTATAATTTCTTCTTGTTTAGGAGACCCCATCGCCACAAGAAGAATTTGAGGTTCGCTTTTTATGATGTCATCTTTAATTTCTTCTAAAGATTTAAAATATCCGTTGTGCAAATAGCAAACATCAATGTTTTTATATTCTTTTTTAAAATTTTCACAAGCTTTTGTAACAACTTCTTCTTTTGCACCCAAAAAACCAATTCTATAGCCATTTTCGCTCGCCAATCTGACAAGAGCTCTCGAAAAATCTACCCCACGGACAGGTTTTTTAGAAATATTTTTCAAACGAAGCGCCAAAGAAACCCCGACACCATCTATTATATTTAAATCTGAACCATTCAAAATTTCAAAAAAGTCTTTATTTTTTTGCGCATTCATAATCATCTCAGGATTTATTGTGATTATGTGAAAATTTCTTTTTTCGTCTATTGCTTTTTTTGAAGCCTCAAGCGCATAATCCTTGTCGGCTAAATCAACGCGACAATCCAAGACTTTTGTACTAGCTGAATGTTTATTAGTCATACATCTATTTTATCATAAAATTTAAAACAAAAAAGCTACTTTTTAAAAGTAGCTTAGAAAAAAGTATAGAAAATCTAATCTTCGTCTTTGAAGCCGAAAAGAATTTCGGGCTCAACTCCTAAGACTTCTCCGATATAATTCAATTCCTTCACGGTCAACTTCGAAAGCAAAGAAACATCAAAATTTTCGACAAAATCCAAAACTTGGTCTTCATTCATCTTCAAAATTGGGGAGATTTCTTCTTCGTTTTTCGAAATATATTCAATATCAGATAAACCTTCTTCGAAAAAATTTCTTTGAGGCTTTTGCTCTAAAATTTCTTCGCTCAGGTTTTTTTGAAATACTCTTTCTAAAATTGCTCTTTCATTTTTCATGGCCTACACACCTTTCTCATATTTTACATGTCGGCAAAAATATTAAAAACTTAATTGAAATTTATAATTTTGTTACATTTGTTAATAAAATCTTGTTTCTTCAAAGCAGACTTTATAAAAAGGCTCAAATTAAACACAGACAAACAAAACAACCATTTTTGCTTATAACTTTAAAAATATTACTAAATTGCAACAATTTAGACTATTTTAAAATTATATTTTATAATGGAACTGTAGAATTCATTTCCAAAAGGAGCGCTTTGTGCAAGAATCAATACTAAACACAGTAGAGAAAATGAAAGAAGAAAAAATAAACGTCGAAGAATTAGAAGCTGTTTTAAATAGCGACATTGAAGAAGTTGTAAAACTTTGCAAAAGAGCTTGTCTTAAACCAAAGACAGACTCTATGGGCAATGCCTATTTTACAAAAGACGACGTTAGCATTCTTAAAAAAATGAAAGAATTATTCAACCAAGCGCAAAATCTACAAACAAATTCAAAAATAGAAGAAGCAAGACCCCAAGAAGAAGACCTTTTACAAAAGAAAGTGAATTTCTTAGCAAGAGCAAAAAGCAGAATTAAATCGCAAGAAACAAAACCTCTTGCAAACACAAATGTGATTTCAAATCATATCCAAACAAGATTAGATAACTTTGAAAAAAACATAATCGACAAAATGAGCGCAATTTTGAGCGAAAAAATGGACGGCTTTGACGAAATCATAGTCGAGCTCATTCGCGCAAAAACTGAAAATGAAAATTTAAGACAACAAGTAAACTCCTTAAACAAACAAGTGTACATTTTAAAAAATGAATTAGCCTCCTTCAACCCTGTTGCATTTGGCTTCTACACAAGAACTGAAACAAAAGACCTATAATTTTTAAAATGAGTAACGCTTTATTAAATTTCTACCACAATTTAGAAGAGCCTATTATAATCTACGATAAAAAATCGGAGATTTTGTACCATAATCTTTCCTTTGGGAAAATTTTCGCTTCTTTTAACAACCAAAAAGGCTACAAATGCCTTGAAAAATTAAGCTACAAATTTTCTTACCAAATGTGCTTTTTAAAATCCGAAGACGTGAGGACTTATAACCCAATTATTTCGGCAATCCAAAAAGACTATAACTACACGACACTTGTTTCATACCAAAAAGACGAAAACACTTTTTTCCATTTCACAATCAAAGCTTTCAGCATTAAAAAAAGATATAGAGTTGTTTATTTTTACGACACAACAAACGAAATCCAAAGCGAAAAACTAAAAGAAGAAAACGAGCGCCTAAGAGTGCAAAACATCGAGTTCGCTTCCACAAATTCAAAAGCGCAAAACCAAGCCGTGAAAATGGCTTTGTTAAATAGAATTTCGATTAGCATTAAAAACGAGCTCGATATCAAAACCCTTCTTTTAAAATCTTTAAAAGAATTGAGTGTAGTCTTTGGGGCAAATAAAAGCTATTTTGCGCAATTTGACAAGGGCGAATTTAAGATAAAATACACTTACCCAGAGGTCTTTGCTCCTCAAATCGGGGAAAAATTAATCTATCCAAAAAACATTTTAGATTGCCTTCACAAAGGCGAAAATTCTATCCAAACTTGCATAAAAGAGCACGATGGAGCGTCAATCCCCCTTTTGAATTCGACAAATAGAATAATAATCCCTATTTTGAACCAAGAACAACTTTTGGGCATTTCTGTAATTTTCACTCCAAAAAAAGAAATCACACAAATCGAAAAAGAGCTTCTTGTGGGGATTTCGATGCAAATCTCTTCTTCTTTGGTGCAAGCGAATTTGTTTTCTCAAATTTCGCAAAAAAAAGAAGAGTTGGAATTTGCAATAAAAGAGCTAAAAGAAACACAGCTTCAGCTCATAAATTCAGAAAAAATGGCTTCATTAGGGCAGCTTGTTGCTTCTGTTGCGCACGAAATAAATACTCCCCTTGGCGCCATCAGCGCAAACAACGAAATGATGGAAAAAGTGTTCAACCAATTCGACCCGAGCACTTTGGAGATTTTAAAACAGATAAATTCTATAGACAAAGAAGCGATAAAAAGAATAACGGGGATTGTGCAATCCTTAAAGCGCTTTGTGCGCCTAGATGAGACCGTCCAACAAAAAGCAAAAATCAACGACGAACTTGATTTAACGCTTCATTTAATCCAACACAAAATCAAAAACGGCTTTGAAATCATTAAAAATTATGGCGAAATCCCTGCCGTGAATTGTTATCCAAACATGTTAAATCAGGTGTTTTTAAATATTTTGATGAACGGAATAAATTCTATTGAAAATATTAAAGAAAAAAATCCTGAATATATAGGAAAAATCGAACTTAGAACCTTTGTTCAAGATGAATTTTTGAATATTGAAATTTTAGATAATGGCGAAGGAATTTTAGAAAAGGACAAGAAAAAAATCTTCCAAGCAGGCTTTACAACAAAGAAAAAAGGGCAAGGAACAGGCTTGGGACTTGCTATTTGCAAAAAAATTATCGAAAAACACGAAGGAAAAATTTCTTTTAAAACAAAAGAAGAAATAGCAGAAAAAGATTTTAAAACAAGCTTTTTAATCCAAATTCCTCTTGAATAATTTAGCAATTTTTTTCATTTTTACGTTTTAAATTATGCGAAAAGGAAAAAATATGAATATAAGACCTATTAACTTTACAGGAAAAGTCACAATTTTAAACGCCGCGAAGAAAAATTGCAAACAAGGCGAAATAAAATGTTTGCAACAAATTTCAAACAGCGAAGATATTGATTTATATATTTATAAAATTCAAAAAAAAGGCGAAAACAGCGAATATAGCACGTTTGTGCCTATGGGAGACAGTATTCATTCAAGAAAATTTAACTTTAGAAACAATCTTCTAGTTTCTTCTTCTATTTCAGACATAAAACCAAGCTTTTTTGTCCAAAAAGCAGTCTCGAGCGACGATAGCTTATATAGCCTCAAAATCTCTTATGACAAAGAACACAAAGAAATCGTCTTAGGCGACAAAAATTCGCCCCAAGCTATTATCTATAGCGCCCACGACCAAAATTTCCGCCTCGGAGGATATTTAGGGCGAAGATACACAGGGAACCTTTTCGACAGAAAAGAAAACGGCGAGCTCAAAGAGTTTTCTTTTGAAGATGGAAAACTTTCTTCTTTGAAATTTTTTGACAAAAGAGGAAATTTAAAAAACGAAACACAATTTGAATACAGCCCAGATGGCTCTATTACTGCATATTTTGGCAAAGGAAAAGACGAAAATTGCTTTGGAGTTTTCTATTCTTCAAAGCAACAAGATGCGATTTTTTCTTTGATTGCGAAACAATTTGTTGAAAAAGTTTAAAAAAGACTTGCAAGTTTTGTTTTATTAGGTATTATTAAAATATACGAAATTTTCGTATCACGCTCGACCCTAGCAAAGCTGAGGTCAAATAAAAATTAAATAAATGGTTTATGCGTCCGTAGCTCAGCTAGGGTCGCCCGCGAAGAAGCAAGTCACCTTGCTTATGAGCGGGGCAGGTAAGTCAGAAACGAAGTTTCTGCGAGCCGTTTAGAGAAATTGCTCTATCCAGCGCCTGCCAAGAAAAATTGAATACTTATCTTATGCGTCCGTAGCTCAGCTGGATAGAGCATCTGCCTTCTAAGCAGAGGGTCGCGCGTTCGAATCGCGCCGGGCGTATTTTTTAATGCTTGATTATATTAATTTAGCAATAATAAAGATTTTAAAAATCATAAGCAGATTTTAATTTTTTATAATAAAATAAAACCCATGGAGAAATTAAGAAATTCTAATTTTGAGCTTTTAAGAATAGTCGCTATGTTAATGATTGTGGCGCATCATTATTGTGTCCACGGGGTTTTTGACTTTTGGCATGGGGGAAGCACGCAAATAAGCTACATAAATAGCGTTTTAATTGCGATGACTTCCGACCTAGGAAAAATCGGCGTTGACATTTTTGTTTTAATCACAGGCTATTTTATGATTAAAAAAGATTTTAAAATTTCTCGAGTTTTAAAATTATATTTTAAAACGCTATTTTATTCTTTGTTTTTCCTTTTGGTTTTTTGTTTGTTAACGCATTTTCACCTTCCTTCTAAAAAAATCTTAGCTTCAATTTTTCCAATCGGAAAAAACGCATATTGGTTTATAAGCGCATATTTCGTCTTGTCTTTATTTATCCCTTGTTTAAATAAATTCATTTTAACTGCTAAAAAAAGCCTTTTAAATGGCCTTGTTTTTGTTTCAACAATTTTATGGGTAATAGCCCCTACATTCACGACTTTCGATTATTATTTTTCAGACCTTATTTGGTTTTTTTATTTATATTTCATAGGCTCCTCTTTAAGATTAGAAAAATTTGCAAACATATTCAACAACAAAAAGCTATTTAAAATTCTTTTCGTTTTAAGTATAGTTTTCCTCTTGATAAATTCTCTTATAATTTGCGCAAAAAGCAACGTCGACCTTTGGAAAACAGTTCGCTTTTCAAAGATGAATTCCTTTTTTGTTCTTTCTATTTCAATTTTTCTATTCCATTATTTTAAAAATTTAAATCTAAAATATAATAAATTCATAAATTGGGTCTCCGCTTCCGTTTTTGGAATATATTTGTTCCATGACAACTTTTTTGTGCGCCCAGTTCTTTGGCAAAATGTCTTTCACCCTTGCCTTTTAATAGACAAAAGCTACATGATTTTTTATTTATTGTTTTCTGTTTTTGTTGTGTTTTTCTTTGGAGTTTTCTTGGATAAATTTTTAACATACTTTTCAAACAAACCGATAGAAAACCTATCAAATTTTTTAGAAAATAAATTTAAAAAATGTTTGGTTAAATTTCTTCGTTTTTCAAGAAAATTTTAAATGTAAATTTTTGATTAAGATGAAATTCGCCCATGATATAATAGTATTAATATCAAAAACTAGATGTCTAAAAAAATAAGGAAATTTATGAACTACATTAAATTTGTTGACGTAACTAACAGAGACGGCGTGCAAACTTCCCGTTTGGGGCTTGCAAAGCTTCAAAAAACCATTATTAATTTAATGCTAAACGAAATGGGAATCACCCAAAGCGAATTTGGCTTCCCCACAACAAAGCACGAATTAAACTATCTAAATGGAAATTTGGAGCTCGTGGAGCGCGGAGTCATCAACAAAACTCGTCTTTCAGGTTGGATGAGAGCAATCAAAGACGACGTTATTTTGTCTTTCAAAAATGTTCCAAAACTTCAACACATAAACATGTCTCAATCGACATCAGACCAAATGATTAATGGAAAATATTTAGGCAAAAAAACAAGAAGAGATGTCTTGGATAACACCTTAGAAGCAATAAACGAAGCGATAAACCAAAACGCAAGCTCGATTGGGGTGAACGCAGAGGACGCTTCTCGCTCTGACATCGATTATTTAATCGAATACGCGAAAGAATGCAAAAAATATGGGGCGACACGTTTTCGCTATTGCGACACATTAGGCTATGACGACCCACAAACCGCTTATAACCGCATTTTCCAAATCGCAAAAGAAACAAATATGGATATAGAACTTCATTTCCATAACGACTTAGGTATGGCGACAGCTTGTTCTGTGATGGGCGCAAGAGCCGCGATTGATGCCGGAGTGGACGCTTGGATTAACACTGCAATCAATGGCATGGGAGAAAGAGCTGGAAACGCAGACTTAGTTTCTTGTATTTTGGCAATTAAAAAATCCTCCGGCTTTAAAGACAAATATCAAATCGACCCGCAAATCGACTTATCAAAAGCTTGGAAATTAGCAAAATATACTTCCTATGCTTTTGGAGTTCCAATCCCTATGAACCAAGTTGCAGTGGGCGACAACGCTTTTGCTCATGAATCAGGAATTCACGCAGACGGCGCTTTAAAAGACAGAAGAAATTACGAACTTTATGACTATGAAGAGCTTGGAAGAGGCGAACCTGAAATCATAGAAACAGGAAGAATGATTACTGTGGGCGAATATGCTGGGATTAAAGGTTTCAGAAACGTTTTCCATAATTTGGAATTAGAATTCCACGACGAAGACGAAGCAAGAAACATCTTGGAACTTGCGCGCTACGCAAACGTACACACTCAACAGCCTTTGACGGATAGCGAATTAAGATTTATTTATTTCTATCCAAACATTGCTGCAAAAATCATGACAGTTGACCCTTATTATTCTCCAAAAGGCGCTTTGAAAGAAAGAATGGAGCGCTTGGAAAAAATATCTGGGTCTTTGATTATATAGAAAGAAAATATGAAAAAATTATATATAGAAACCCTTGGTTGCCAAATGAACAAGTCAGACACAGAGCGCATTTATGGCATGTTGTCTCATTTTGGCTACCAAAAAGCAGAGGAAGAAAAAGAAGCAGATTTGTTCATTGTGAACACTTGCGCAATTCGCCAATTGTCCACAGACAAAGCATATTCCAAGCTTGGATATTGGAACAAAATCAAAAAAAACAACAAAGAAAAAAATATCAAAATCGCGATTTGCGGCTGCGTTGCGCAATTAGAAAAAGAACAATTGCTCAAAAAATTTCCTTATGTTGACCTCGTTTTTGGAACAAGAAACATTTTCCAATTGCCAAAGCTTTTAAAAGACATTGAAGAAAAAAGAATTTGCGCAACTTCAGATAAGCCAATCGAAGAAAACGATTATAAAATCGAAAGAGTAGATTCAATCAATGCTTGGCTTCCAATCATGGAAGGCTGCGACAACTTCTGCTCATATTGTGTTGTGCCCTATACAAGAGGCAGAGAGCGCTCTAGGACAATCGAAGCCGTAGTCAAAGAAGCAAAAGAAATCTTAAAAGAAGGCTTCAGAGAAATCACTTTGCTTGGGCAAAACGTGGATAGCTACGGAAAAAACCTCGAAAACGGGGCAAATTTTGCAAAACTTTTAAAAGAATTAGACAAAATCGAAGGAAAATTCAGAATTAGATTTACTTCTTCATACCCTACAGACATCACAGACGAAGTAATCGATGTCGTTAAAAATTCGACAAAAATTTGCGAATGTTTCCATATCCCCATGCAATCTGGCAACGACAAGGTCTTAAAAGAAATGAACAGGCGCTATAATGTCGAAGAATATAGCGCAATCGTGAAAAAAATAAGAAACGAAATCGAAAACGTAGCGATTACATCGGACTTCATCGCAGGCTTCCCTGGGGAAACTGAAGAAGAATTTAACGACACTTTAAAAATGATAGATGAATTAGAACTCGACTATTCAAACACAGCAGCTTATTCCCCTCGCCCGTTCACTCCAGCTGGGAAAATGGTTGATAAATTTATTCCGGACGAAGAAAAGAAAAGAAGGCTTCAAGTCTTGAACGACAAAGTAAAAGCTGCGACTTTGAGGTCTAACGAAAAATATATAGGAAAAACTTTGGAAATTTTAATCGACGGCGTGAAAGATGGCGTTTTTCAAGGAAGAGCAGCCAACAATAAAGTTGTGCATTTGTTGGACACAGAGCCCCACGAAATCGGAGACTTTGTAAAAGCAAAAATAGAAAGAGTCTCCACTTGGTGCATGTTTGGAAAACCCGAGCCAAACAAACCGTAGTGCGACGCACTAGGTTTGTACAGGCGAGGGCATGCTGTGCGAAGTGCGCTGCTGGCTGCGAAGAGCAGGCAGCAAGCACGTAGGCCTTAGAACTTGAGTGAAGTTGATGTGTGACGCGACGCGTCCACAGAAACGAACGAGGGCACAGGTGTGTGAAGCATTGTGGCAGCCGCGATGATTTTTCAGCTGTTGACGAAGTATGAGTCATACAGATGAAATATGCGCAGATGACGTAAAAAATCTGAGCCTTTAGCGATTGATTTTTGAGTCAGCCAGAAGC
>CAKURL010000026.1 GCA_934675685.1 uncultured Candidatus Melainabacteria bacterium
ACGCCTCTTTCTGTACCAGCTAATTTAGAAGTGAAGCCAGTTACGAAGTGATACATAGCAGCGTTTTTGTCTAATCTTGAGATTGGAGGCAATACGCCGAATGCGTCAGCTGTCAAGAATACAACAACTTTTGGAATTCCGCCTTTAGAAGGAACTTGAGCATTGTTGATGTAGTTGATTGGGTAACCTACACGAGTGTTTTCAGTTAAAGAACCATCGTTGAAGTCGAATTCACGAGTTTCGTCGTCCATAACTACGTTTTCAACTAATGAACCAAATTTGATAGCGTTGTAGATGTCTGGTTCGTTTTCAGCAGAAAGGTTGATACATTTAGCATAGCAACCACCTTCAAAGTTGAATACGCCGTCTGGTGACCAACCGTGTTCGTCGTCGCCGATTAATTTTCTTGATGGGTCTGCAGACAATGTTGTTTTACCAGTTCCTGAAAGGCCGAAGAATACAGCTGTTTCATTTGTTTCTGGATCCATGTTAGCAGAGCAGTGCATTGGAAGAACATTTTTCTTAGTCATGATGTAGTTCATTGTAGCGAATACTGATTTTTTGATTTCGCCAGAATATTGTGAACCGCAAATGATAATCATGTGTGCTTCGTAGTCGATTGCGATACATGCTTCAGAATTTACGCCATCTCTTTCAGGGTCGCATTTGAAGCCTGGAGCGCATAAAATTGTGTAATCAGCTTCGCCGTAGTTAGCTAATTCTTCTGCGGTTGGTCTGATTAAAAGTTGGTGAATAAATAAGTTTTGAGAAGCCATTTCGTTGATTACTCTGAATTTTTGAGTATAAGTTTTGTCAGCGCCAGCATAACCATCGAAAATAAATACTTCTTTACCAGCTAAGTATTCAATCATTTGTTTTTTGATTGAATCAAATTTTTCTCTTGAAATTGGGCGGTTTACTTTACCCCAAGCGATTTCGTTGTGCACGCCATCTGTGTCAACGATAAATTTATCTTTAGGAGAACGACCAGTATATTTACCAGTAGTTACAACTAATGCACCTGTGTTAGACAATTTGCCTTCTTTTCTAGCAAGAGCAAATTCAGTTAATTGCGCAGGTGTAAGGTTGCGATAAACTGCTTTGGCGTTAATTCCCATTTTTTCTAATCCGTATGTTTCCATTAAAAGCCTCCTTTGAATTGCTTGTACCATACGAGAATATTGTACAACAAAACTAAATAAAAACAATTGTAAAAGATACAATTTATATAAGTTAATTTTTAGAAAATAATGGCTGTTTATAGTAAAATATAACTATTAAAAAGAGGAATTTATGGAAGAAAAAAAGACTTTAATTTTGATAGACGGGCATGCTCTTGCTTTTAGAATGTTTTTTGCGCTGGAGAGAACAAACATGCAAACCACAGACCACGTTCCTTCTTGGGCTGTGTACGGTTTTTTTAAAGCAATTTTTGACCTTTTGGCGGATAAAAAATTAAACATCAACCCAAATTCAATCGCAGTTGCGTTTGATGTTTCAAAAGCGACTTTCAGGTTGGAAAAATATGAAGATTATAAAGCAAACCGTTTGTCCATGCCAGATTCCTTAAGAGAACAATTAGAAATAATCAAAGAAGGGCTTGCTGCTTTTGATATTCCAATCTACACCTTTGAAGGCTATGAAGGAGACGATGTAATTGGAACAATTGCGCGTCAAGCAAGAGAAAAAGGTCATAAAACATATATCCTAACGGGCGACAGGGACGCTTTTCAATTGGTAGATGACCTTGGTTTAACTACGATTTTAATCCCTTCTAAGGGTGAACTTTTAAAATATAATAAACAAGAAGTTTTTGAAAAAATGGGAGTATATCCTTCTCAAATCGTGGATTATAAGGCTTTGTGCGGAGATACTTCAGACAATATCCCAGGGATAAAAGGAATAGGGCCAAAGAGTGCTTGTGCTCTTTTAGGGGAATACGAGGATTTAGATAATATATATTCAAATATTGAAAAAATCACAAAAAAAGCTCTAAAAGAAAAGCTTCAAGCAGGAAAAGAGGACGCATATTTATCGCAATTTTTGGCAAAAATTGTAGACGACCTCGATATCAGATTTGATTTTGAAGGGGCATGCCTCACTATTCCAAACAAAGAAAAAGTGAGCAATTTTTTATCAAAAATGCAATTTTATACATTCATTAAAAATATAGATAAATTGCTCTTACCTTTTTCTGGAAAAAATGCTTGTGAAAACATTGTTTCTTTTTCTGAACCAAAAGAAAGCTCACAAGAGCAGCTTGGGCTTTTTTCTTTTGACATAAAAAAAGAGACAAAAAAAATCGAAATAATTGGAAAAGAAATTCTTGAATTAATAAAAAATAATAAAATAGATAAAATCGGGCTTATGCTAGATTTTGAAGATAGAGAATTTTGCTATGTTTCTTATTCAGATAAAGTCTCAAAAATCCCTACTTTAGAACTAAAAGAGCTTATCGAAGACGAAAACATTAAAAAAGTGGTCTATGAAGTAAAAACTTTTGATTATGACATCAAAGGGGTTTTGTGCGATGTTGAGCTTGCAAGCTACATCAAAGATTCTTCAAGAAAGCATGATTTAGTGACTCAAATAAATGAATATTTAAATGTCGCAGTTGATGAAAATAATTATGCGCTTTTGTGTTCATATTTAATAGATTTATCTGATTTTTATTTTGAAAATTTATCCAAAAAAGAACTAAGACTTTTAAATGAAGTGGAATTGCCTTTGGCTTTCATTTTAAAAGACATTGAAAACACAGGCGTCACTTTGGATTTAAAATGTTTAGAGGAAATTTCAAAAGAAATAGATGAAAAAATTGCTTATTTTGAAAAAATAATTTATGAACAAGCAAACTGCACTTTTAACATTAATTCTCCAAAGCAAGTCGCAGAAGTTTTGTTTGACAAAATGGAAATCAAACCAAAGAAAAAAGGAAAATCGGGAAATTATTCTACAAACGCAAAGATTTTAGAAGACCTTGCTTTGGATTATAAAATAGCAAGAGATATCCTAGAGCACCGCCAATTGATGAAGCTAAAGACGACTTATGTGGACGCTTTGCCAAAATTGGTTAAAAAAGATGGAAAAATCCACACGCATTTCAATCAAACTGTGACTACGACAGGAAGATTGTCTTCAACTGAACCTAATTTACAAAATATTCCAATAAAAACAGATTTTTCAAATAGAATTAGAGGGGCTTTTGTTCCCAAAGACCCTGAAGACTTTATCTTAAGTGCCGATTATTCTCAAGTCGAATTAAGGCTTTTGGCTCATTATTCAAAAGACGAAACTTTAACAAACGCTTTTTTAAATGATATCGATATCCACTCTGTCACCGCTTCAAAGATTTTTGGAGTAGGAATAGAAGAAGTTACAAAAGAGCAAAGAAGAAAAGCAAAAACGGTGAATTTTGGAATAGTCTATGGACAAACAAGATATGGACTAGCTCAAACTCTTGATATCAGTCCTTATGAAGCGCAAGAGCTAATTAATAAATATTTTGAAACTTATCCAAAGATTTCTCAATATATAAATTCCACTCTTGAATTTGCGCAAAGTAATGGATATGTAGAAACTTTATATGGCAGAAAGCGCTATTTAGGGGTTCAATTGAACTCAAGAAATGCAAAAATTCGAGAATTTGCCCAAAGAGCGGCTATTAATGCGCCTTTACAAGGAACGGGGGCAGACATTATAAAAATTGCTATGGTCGATTTTTATAATGAATTGAAAAATTATAAATCAAAAATAATCTTACAAATCCACGACGAACTTGTTTTAGAGGTAAAAAAAGATGAACTTGAAGACATTAAAAAGCTTGTTGTAGAATCGATGGAATTAAATCAGCCTTTGAATGTGCCTTTGAAGGTGGAAGTTGCTTTTGGAAAGACTTGGAAGGAAAAATAATGAAAAAAATAAAATCATTTTTTATTATATTATTCGTGCTTTTCGGCTTTTCTTTTTGTTTTAGTGCTTCAAGTTCTGCTGGCGTTTTAGAAGATTCTTATAAAATGTTTTCTTATGACGCAGATACAATTTTTCTAAGCTCGATTGCTGCTTTGAATTCTGCAAACGGTTTTGAGATAGCAGAAATTCAGACTAAAAATGGCTATATATTATTTGCATATCAAAATAATTTTTATCTTTTAACTGTGACAAAAAGATATCAAAAGCAAACAGAAGTCAAAATTTTGCCTCAAAATAGCAACTACTCTGACCTTGCCCAAAGCGCAAAGATGGTTTTTTCTTTGATTGATTATCAATTAAAATTTAACCCGATAAGGCAAGTGAAATGACAAATAATAAAGTAAAGTCAAAAGATACCCCTAAATATGCTCAAGTCTTAATCGACATAAACAAATTAGGCTCAAGAACTTTTTCATATTTAATTCCAGAAAACTTAAAAGGAGAGTTAAAAATAGGTCAAGCGGTTTTAGTCCCTTTTGGAAGAAGAAAAGAAGGGCTAAAAGCTTATGTTGTGGGCTTTTCAAATTATCTTGAAAGTTCCATAAAAGCAAAAGAAATAACAGAAATTTTGGAATTTGAGCCATTATTTTCTTTGGAATATTTAAAGCTTTTAGAATGGGTCTCAAGCTACTATTTTTGTGACGTCCAGACCGTTTTAAACACGGCTTTGCCTCAAAAATTCTTTGAAAAAAATGTGAAAAAATATAGAAAGCCAAAAAAAGAAAATTTAATCTATAAAGAAGAAAAAGTAGAAGCCGAGCACAATTTATCAACAGAACAAGAAAAAGTCTATAATGAAATCAAAAAAGTGAATGCTCAAACCTCTCTTTTATATGGAATCACGGGTTCAGGTAAAACTGAAATTTATTTTAAATTAATAGAAGATACGATAAAAGCAGGAAAAAACGTGATTTTCTTGGCGCCCGAGATTGCTCTTGTGACCCAGCTCACCCAAAGAACAATTAGGCATTTTGGCTCTGGCATGGTGGCGATTTGGCATAGCTCTATCACTGAAGCCGAAAAATATGAGACTTGGAAAAAATTAAGAAATGACGAAATAAAAATCTTGTTTGGCGCAAGAAGCGCTGTTTTTGCTCCAATAAGGAATGTTGGGCTTATAATTATCGACGAAGAGCATGATTCAAGCTTCAAACAAACCATGCCAAATCCTAGGTATAATGCAAAAGACGTCGCAAAAAAGCTCTGCGAATTTTATGGCGCAAAGCTCGTTTTGGGCTCTGCCACTCCTAGTATCGAAAGCTATTATGAAGCAATTAATACAAATTCTTTGTTTGTTTTAAAAGAAAGATATAATAATGCGACTTTGCCAAAAGTAATCACGATAGACATGAGAGAAGAAAGGCAAGAAAGAAACTATACGCTTTTTTCAAGAACTTTAATTGAAAATACCAAAAAAACAATCGAAGAAGGCAACCAAGTTATTTTTTTAATAAATCGAAGAGGTTATTCAAACTATACGCAATGCATGGAATGCGGAGCCGTCCTAGAATGCCCAAAATGCGCTATTCCTATGATTTTCCACGCTCAAGATAATACATATAAATGCCATTATTGCGCAAGCACACTTTCTGCTCCAGTTAAATGCCCGAAATGCGGCTCGGAGGCCATGGAAAACTTTGGCGCAGGCAGCCAAAAAGTCGAGCTTCAAGCAAGAGAAATCTTTAAAGATTATAAAATAGAGCGGCTTGATTCAGATAGTTTAAATAAAAAAAATGAACATGTGGAAATTTTAAAGCGCTTTCAAGAAGGCGAAATCGATATTTTAATCGGAACGCAGATGATTGCAAAAGGGCTAGATAACAAAAACGTGACTTTAGTGGGCGTCATAAATGCTGATTTGAGCTTTAATTTGCCCGATTATAGGAGCTCGGAGCGCGGTTTTTCTATTTTGACCCAAGTAGCGGGTCGCTCTGGCAGAGGGGAAAAACAAGGAAAAGTTATTTTTCAAACTTATAATGAAAACAATATTTTCTTGCAAAATGCTAAAGAACAAAATTTTGAAGAATTCTATGAAAACGAAATTGAACTTCGAGAAATGCTCGACTACCCTCCTTTTTCAAAGATGATAAGGGTTGTTTTGTCCTCTAAAAACGAATTTCGAGCAGAAAAATCTGCCCTTGAAATCGAGCTTCATTTGAGCGACTTTATAAAAAAACTTTCTCTTGACGAAACCATAATCGTTTTGGGCCCAAGCCCTTGCGTGATTAGCAAAATCAGAGACGAATATCGCTTTAATATTGTGATAAAAAATAAATTAGGAAAAAAGGGTCACGAGACAATTTTGAGGTTTTTGAGGACAATCCAGTTGCCCCTAGATATCAAGATGGTTGTGGATATTGACCCGAGTGATATTTTGTAGAAAGTTGAATTTGGATATTCTCACCTAATCTTCGTATAAATATCAAGCAAAAGCATAAGCTTGTTTTTGTCTGAATTAACCAATGTTTTTCTAAATCTATCTTTAAAATATTCTAAACTTTGAAATTCGTCAAAGTCGAAAAATTCTTTTATTTCAACCCCCAATGCTTCAGAAAGCTTTGAAATCAAAGGAAAAGAAGGGTTCGTTTTTGCGGCTTCTAATTTTGAAATGTGATTAGGAGAAACATTGACCCTGAGCGCCAATTGCTCTAAAGTCATCTTCTTTTTCTTTCTTAGAGATTTTAATTTTTTCGCAAAAAATTCTAAATTTTTATCTATATTATTAATATTTTTATTCATATTGTGTCCAATTTCAATATAATACGGTGATTAAAATCAAAATTTCTATATTGACATGATTGATATTGAGTGTAAAATAATCATGATATTACACAATAACTGAATTTTAAATACACACAAGCACAAAAGGTACATGATTATGATTAAAAAAATGGTGTCAAACCTTCTTTTTGGTAAGCTTTTTGCCGCTTTCTCTTTAATAGAACTTATGATTTCTCTTATCATAATTTCCATGATTGCAGCAGCCTTCACTCCTGTAATTACAAAAAAATTATCTTCAAATTCGATTGGCATTTCAAGTATTACTGAAATTAAAGAAGATTGCGAGAATGGTTGTTCTTTGTGTACCAAAAGTTATTGTATAAATTGTCCAAAAACCTGTTCGGATAAGCAATATAAAGATAGCAAAAAGTGCATTTGTGTGGATTGTAGTGTTGGTTGTTCTTCTTGCAATCAAAATGGTTGCTTAACATGTGGCGACGGCTATTATTTAGAAAGTAACATTTGTTCACCTTGTCCTTCCGGCAAATATTGCAAAAATGGCGAAATCTTGGAAAATTGCCCAACAGGTAGCTATTGCGATGCTTCTGGTATGCATGATTGTTCTTTAAAATTCGGAATAAGGTGCACTAGCTGTAATTCTAATGTTTGCTTAAGTTGTGCGTCTGGATATAGGTTGACAAACGGAACATGCGAAAGATGTCGAGATTACCCTAATTGCTGGAAGTGTGATGAAGATTTAAATGTATGCACAAGCTGTGATGGCGTGTTGACGAGTTCAGGGCGATGTTGTTCATGTGGTTCTTATATATCAAATTGCCAATATTGTACTACAGATGGTTCTCGTTGTACCCAATGCGCAGGTACGCATTTTATAAATTCAAATGGAACTTGCACAAAATGTGAACTTGACAATTGTTTAACATGTCAAAATAATCAAAATGCAAGAAATCCTAAGTGTTCTAAATGTCGTGCTGGATATATTTTGTCTGATGATGGAAAATGTGTTTCATGCAATGATAAACTTTCAGATAGTGCTTGCGTGCTTTGCAATAATAATACATGTATTGCATGTAAAAGAGGATATGCGTTGAATGGTGCAACTGGTAAATGCGAAAAAAGTGAAGGCTATGAATTTGATTGTTCGGACAATAATTTTATGAAAATTGGAAATTTGTGTTTTACGAGAAAAAATATGGGAGATAGTGCAGTTTTAAAAATTCCAAACATAATAACAACTGTTCAGGCTGGCGAAGATTATTGTTATTCAAAATATACAAAATGTTGTTGGCAAGGAAATACCTCGACCCCCTCTTGTAATAGTTCAAATGGGAGTTATTCTGGTTGCAATAGGACGGTCTGTGATTGGCAAGCTGCAAATGAAATATGCAAACAATTTACTTTTGCGGGTGGTGGTTGGAGGCTTCCTACTATTGTAGAAATGCAAAAATATGCCGAAAATTCTACATATGGGCTTGGTGATGATGGATTAATGTTATGTCAATATAATGGAACTGCTTCTGGTTATTCGCTTTGCAATACAAATTACGGTTGTTTGGGTTCGCATAATGGTTGGGGCACCCAATGCGGATTGTTTTATGTTTGGACAAATACTGGAGATGGTTTGCCAAGAGAATTCTATTTGGCACATGGGGGAAATATTTATTATGGACAAACGCGTGAAACTTCTGCAAATAGCGTACGATGTGTTAAGGAGATGGATAAATAGATTTTTTTGTGTTTTGATGTGGAGGGCTTGCCCTCCTTTTTTTAACCTAAATAAAGCGAGGCTTAGTCCGATGGACTTGCCGAGCAAAATGAGGGCAGATTTGTGCGAAGTGCGAAGCTGGCCGTGTTGAACGGGCAGCAAGCACGCAGACCTTTAATGGGCGACGTAAGAATTTGCTTTGCAAATTCCACAGGAGCAACCCGAATAAAGCGAGCTTGTCGGGTTGGTAAACCCGACCTACATTTGATAAAACAATCCGTCATTCTGAAAGCTTTAAAAAACAAGCGAAGCGTAGTTTTTAAGCTGTTCAGAATCTCTAAAACATGGAATGTGAGAATTCAACATTAAATAAAGATTCTGAACAAATTGAAAAATTTCACTAGCGTTTATTTTTCTAATTTTTCAGAATGACGTACTGCATGTTAAATTTGTTTCACTCTGGCTTCGCATGCTCCTGTGAAATCAAAGATTTCTACGTCGCTCATCAATAGTTACACAAAAGCCAAACTCATCGTTTGTCTTTTGTTTCACTCTGGCTTCGCATGCTCCTGTGGAATTTTCTTCGAAAATTCTTACGTCGCCATGGTACGGACTACACAAAAGCCGAGTTCATCACTCGTCTTTTGTTTCGCACACCTATGCCCTCATTTTGCTTGCTAAGCGCAGTCGCGCTAAAGCTCGCTTTATTCGGGTAATAAAAAAAGGAGGTTATCAAAACCCCCATTTCCCCATTAAAAAATTTAATTGTTAAATATTTGAAATTTCACATTTAAATTTTAAATTATATTTACATTTTAGCTTATGTTTCTGCTTGGGGCAAATTTTGTCAACAAAATTTTTTGTGTGGCGAAAAGCCTTTATTGGCTTGGGTTTTTAAAAATTAATAAACTTAAAATTTTTTAATATTTCATCTTTCATTTGAATTTTTTTTAAAAAAGGCATGAAAAAAATTATTTTTTGCTTAATATGTTATTATGCAAGATTTTAATTTATTAAATTTATTAGCTATGGCTTCGAATTTGGCGAAAAACAAATTGGCCATGCAGAAAAATCAGCAAGCGCAAAACCTCCAAAATCAGCCTTTGACAAACAATCTTCAAAATCTTGCTCAAACACAAAATAATTTTTTGAATTCTCAAAGTTCTTTTCAAACTTTAAAAAGCACATATAACCAAATTTTTGAGACAAATTCTGTTTTCAATATTTCAAAAATGAATATGGAAACGACAAATAAATATCTTCAAAGCTTGCTTGAGTTGCCTGAAAATTTAAATTTATTTTTAGAAAGCACAAAAGAAGGCGCAAACGAAAAGCTCGCGAAATTGATTGTCCAAGATTTATTTGACAACAAAAACTTAGCAAGCTTGCTTTTGGATAACTCAAAAGAAGGAATTGACAAAGTTTTAAAGGCGATAAGCAATTCTTTTAATTGCCAAAATGTGGAAATCGCGGAGCTCAAGGAAGTTTTGAATATTTTAAAATCTATCCATCAAAGCGCAAGCGCCACTTTGTCGTCTTTATCCGGCACTTCAACTTCGCAAGCTCAGGTGACTTTAAATTTAGCTTTGAAAGAGCTTTTTTTGTTATATATTCCTTTGAACATTCAAGCTTTTGAAAATTCTTCTACTTTGGGCCTCAGCGAGGAAGAAGAAGGGATTGCCCAAAATTCGACTTTAGCGATATTTTTTGAAACTTTAAATTTTCAAAATATTTATGCTTCTATCTTGGATGGCGAAAATGGGATTTTCTTGACTTTATATGTGGCGGAAGATTTCCCGAAAGAAAAGTTTGAAAAAATTGTGAAATTAATTTCAGAAAAAATTAATTTAAATTTCCAAGTGGAATATCGAAAAATGAGGCTTGTTAAGGATTTCAATTATGAAATACAAAACTTTAAAGTGTTTTCTAATTCTTTAATTCCTTTAAATATTCTCTATTTTTCTCATATTTTAATCGAGACGATTTTCAAGATAGATTCAAGTTTTTCTGAAACTATTTAATTTTTCTTAAGCTCGAAATAAAGTTGTTGTGTTCAACATCTCCTTCGACTTCTGTTAAGAAGATTTGCGCTTTTTGGTTATTTTTTTCGTCTTTTAAATTTGGCAAATCTTTGAGCTCAGAAGAATAATAGTTTGCGTCATTTTTGGAGCTCATCTGAACTTTGTTTGCTAAAGCATTCAAGGAAATATTTCTTAAAAATTCGAATTTTGAATTTTTGTCGTGGCAAAATCTCGTGTAAATTCGAATTGAAGAATCGTGTGCCACCATATCGTATCTTCCTCTTATTAAGGCTGTTAAGTTTTGAGAAAAAGATTTGATATTTATGATTTCAACAATGTTGTCTTTTAAGATTAAGTGTCCTTGGATTTTGTCGAATTTTCCTTGAGGGATTGAGATGATATCCATTACTGTGATTGGGTTTACCATAGCGATCGGGTTTCTGAACACAGAGACGATTTTTAAAAGATATTCTACAAGCCCGATTTTTCCAATCACGCCATCTTTTATGATGAATTTTATGTCGCCTGTGAGCTTTAAGTCTTTATCCATTCTAAGCTCAATAAGGCCGCTTGCCGGGCCATCGATTTCTTTGTCTAGGTTTAAAAGAGCTTTTGCGATGATATTAGAATTGATGTTTAAAACGCCAAGTTTGAAATAATGGTCAAGGTTTTTTAAATCGCTTTCAAAGTCCAACGACGAAGTGCCTTCGGAAAAATTAAATTTGTTAGATTTGACCTTTAAAATTCCTTTGTTGTCTAAAGTCAAATGCGCTTTGATATTTGAAAAATTGATATCTTTGAAATTGCCTTCGTTTAAGATAAAGTCGCAATTTTCAATACGAACTAAGTTTGTGTTAAACATGTAGTTATCGTCTTTGATATCTTCTTCGCTATTTATTTTATTTGTTTCGTTTTGAGAAATTGTTGTCTGGTCTGTGTTTAGGGAGTTCAAAAAGTGCTCAACATTAATTTTATCTAATTCTAGTTTTAAATCTTTTATGATAAATGGCGCCTTAAGCTCGTTTTTGATTTTTCCATCGAAATCAAATTTGACTCTTTTGAAACCACCTTTTGCACAAAAATTGATGAAATTTTCGTCTGAAATAAGCTCGGCATGCTTTAAAAAGAGCCTTCTTGAAGGGATTAGAGTGTTGTTTAAAGTTAAGTTTGAAATAATATATGGAATATTGTTTTTATATTTTAAGCTCAAAAAGCCCTTAAACGTACCTTTTTTGAACAGTTTTTCTTCTGTAAAGATATTCAAAAATTCGCTCGGCATTTCTCTATCAAAGCTAAAGCCGATGTTGTCCAGTTTTCCATCAAGCCCCATTTTTCCTTTGATGGAAATTACGGGTTTTATTTTTGAATTTTTGTTGATGTTTGAAGCTATGTAATAATTTATTGCTTTGATATCAAGAACATTGTTTTCGATGTGGAAGTCTCCCGTTAGGGCTCTGTCGAAGGAGATTAACTTGCTTGATGGGGAATTTTTTTCTCCCAAATCTGTCCCTTTGGGGATTTTTGAAAGGAAAAGAATATCCATGATATTATTTTTTGCTTTGTAGACTATTCTTGCTTTTGTGGGTTTTGAGATGTTAATTATTGTGTTGTTTATTAATCTTGCCAAATAGTCTTCAAAAAATTCGTTGTTGATAAAAGTATCCACTGTAATCAAAGAGTCAAAAGTCTTATAATAGTCTTTGATTTCGCCATAGATTTTGATTTCGTTGTTTTTGTTTTTGCCCCAAAAACCAATTAAATCCTTAAAAGAAATCGTTTTTGGGCTTATATCAATTCTTCCTTTTTTGATTTCAATTGGGATATTGGATAAATCTTTGATATTTATTTTTGTATTATCCACAAAAACTGCCCCAGAGAGCTTTTGGTCTATAAAATCAACATCGAAAAGCACTTTTCCTTTTGGATTTTTCAAAGGAGAAAGCATGGTTTCGCCGTTTTCTATTATTAAATCGGATTGTATTATTTTAAAAATATCTTCTAGTTTAAAATCCGGCGATTTTGCGTTTAGCGCAAGGTTTTTGGAATCTATTTTTGCGTTTAATTTTAATTTTGAATTATTAATTAAAATTCTAAAATCTTCGATTTCAATTTTGTCTTGGTATAATTTCACTTCGTCAAGGCTTGAAGCTATGATGTCTAGGTATTTTTTACCTTTTTTTGTTGCTATGATTTCAGAATTAAAAAGAATATTTTTATAATCTTTTTCGTTTGAAAGCTCGATTTCGCTTAAAGTTAAGTCGACTTTTGAATTGCCCTTTAAATAGCTGATATTTAAAGAACCAATGGAAACATTTGCTTTAAAATAATCAAAAACCCAGTCGCTTTTTTCTTTTGTGGGAGCTAGTTTTGGGTAGTATTTTATTAATTTATCCAGTTTCAATTCCAAATTGTCTGCTTTGATTTCTTTTAAAATTATTGTTTTTTTGAAAATTTTTTCAAAAGACAAGCTGGAAGAAAAGTTTTCTAATTCTACAAGCTCAATTTGGTCTTTTTTGAGGCTCAACTCTTCCACCCCAAAAGAAACTTGGGCAATTTTAGAAGTATCTAAAGATGGGTTTTTTATTTTTAAATCAAGAAAAAGCATTTCTTTTGCTGCTTTTTCTACTTTTTCGATTACGCAATCTTGTTTTATTAAAAATGGCAAAAATGAAACCCAAACCCAAGCGCTAAATGCCAAAAAAAGCGCCATAAAGGAAGTTATGGTTAAAATTATTGTTAAATTTTTTTGACTTTTTTTCATAATATTTATAATATCATAAAACTTTTCTTTCAAATTTTTCTATTTTCAATTTTTTTGTTGTAAAATTTTATTATCTTTGAGTTTTATATACTTGAAAAAGAATAGCTAATTAAAAAGAAAGACATTAACAATGAAAAATAAAAAATTAAGAAATATCGCAATTATTGCCCATGTTGACCACGGCAAAACGACTTTAGTGGATTGCATTTTAGATGCAACTAACGTTTTTTCTGAGCATGAACAAATGGGTACTTGCGTTTTAGACAACAATGACATCGAAAGAGAAAGAGGGATTACAATTCTTTCTAAAAACGTCGCTGTTGAATATAAAGGGGTTAAAATTAACGTCGTAGACACCCCAGGCCACGCGGACTTTGGCGGCGAAGTAGAGCGCGTTTTGGGCATGGTTGATGGTGCTTTGCTTATTGTGGACGCCCAAGAAGGGCCAATGCCTCAAACAAGGTTTGTATTGTCAAAAGCGCTTGAATTAGGAATTAAAATTATTGTTGTAATAAATAAAATTGATAAACCTGGGGCAGACCCAGACGGCACTTTAGATAAAGTGTTTGACCTCTTTACAGAGCTCACAGATAGAGACGATTTAATCGATTTCCCTGTGATTTATGCATCTTCTTTAAATCGTTTTGCAAAAGTGAATTTAGAAGACGAAAATAAAAATATTTTGCCTTTATTAGATTGTATTTTAGAAAACATTGAAGGCCCAGAAGCAGACGTGGATTTGCCTTTGCAACTTCAAATCACAACTTTAGACTACAACGAATACGTAGGAAGAATTGCAATCGGAAGAATTAAAAATGGCTCTATTAAATCTCAAGAACAAGTTCTTTTGATGAAAGCTGATGGAACTTCTGAAAAAGGCAAAATCGTTAAATTGTTCGGTTTTAAAGATTTAGGAAGAGTGGAAATTGAATCTGCTCAAGCAGGCGACATTGTTGGTATTGCAGGTTTTCCTGATGTTCAAATAGGAGAAACAATTACAGATGTTGCAAACCCTGCGGCTTTGCCTTTGATTAAGATTGATGAACCTACTTTGTCTATGAATTTTTCAATCAATGATTCACCTTTTGCAGGTACAGAAGGAAAATTTGTTACTTCAAGACAAATCAGAAAAAGATTATATTTAGAACTTGAAAAAAATGTCTCTTTGAGAGTGGAAGATACAGATTCAACTGATATGTTCAAAGTCTCCGGTAGAGGCGAATTGCATTTGTCTATTTTGATTGAACAAATGAGAAGAGAAGGCTATGAATTTCAAGTTTCAAAGCCTGAAGTAATTATGCACGAGGACGAAAATGGCGTAAAACAAGAGCCGTTTGAAAACTTAATCGTGGACGTTCCGGAAGAATTTGTGGGCTCTGTGATAGAAAAATTGTCTTCAAGAAAAGCTCAAATGTTGAATATGGAAGCTGGGCCAAAAAGAACAAATATCGATTTTATAATCCCCGCTAGAGGCTTAATCGGCTTCAGGTCTGAATTCATCAGAATGACAAAAGGTGAAGGTATTATGTATCATACTTTTGCTCATTATGACGATTATGCAGGCGACATTCCTCGCCAAAGAACAGGCTCTTTAATTGCCCACGAAGATGGCGAAGCAGTTGCTTATGCGCTTCACCAATTCGAAGATAGAGGCGTGTTTTTCATCACTCCAAAAACAAAAGTATATAGAGGCATGATTGTAGGGGAGTGTAACCGCCCTCAAGATATCCCAGTGAACGTTTGTAAGACCAAGAAAATGACAAACATGAGATCAGCTACAGCAGACGTTATGGTGACTTTGCAAGCGCCAAAGATTATGGGGCTAGAAGATGCTCTTGAATATATTCAAGACGACGAGTTGGTGGAAATTACTCCTCAAAGCATCAGAATAAGAAAAGCTGACCTTGTAAAATTAAGATAGAAATATTTTGCTAATATTAGAAAAATAATCTATAATGGTTTTATGAATAAGTTGAATATTGCTTTTGTTTGGCATTTTCATCAGCCAAATTATCAATATAACTATGATAGCGACTTTTTGTTGCCTTGGACAAGGCTGCATGCTACAAAAGATTATCTCGACATGCTTAAAAAAGTGGATAAATTTCAAAATTTAAAATTAAATTTTGATTTTTCTCCTGTGCTTTTATCTGCCTTGCAAAAATACTTGAATGGCGCTAAAGACATACATTTGAAGCTTTTTTTAAAAGACGAAAATGAATTGAGCGAAGAAGACAAAATATTTATTTTAAACAATTATTTTGATGTTAATTATAAAAACATGGTCTTAACAAAGCAATATTTTTGCGAACTTTATAACAAAAGGGCGAATTCAAAAGAGCTCAATGTAGACATGTTCTCAAATTCAGAATATTCTGACATCATGGCGAATTTCACTCTTTTGTGGATTGATAAAACTTTTGTTTCAGATTATCCTGATTTGTTGGCCTTGCTTGAAAAAGAGGTCAACTACACTCTTCAAGACAGAAGAAGAATTTATGAAATTCAGCTTGATATAATAAGGAGAATTCTAGAAGAATATAAAATTTATCAAGACAATGAAAAAATCGAAGTTTCGACAAGCCCGTATTACCACCCGATTATCCCTTTGCTCCTTGATTTTAAAGGAAAAGAGATTAAAAACTTCGAAAACCTTCCAAATAACGTCAATTTTTCTTCTGACGCAAGTTGGCATGTTGAACATGCAATTAAAAAATACTACGAAATCTTTGGCAGAAAGCCAAATGGCATGTGGCTTTCGGAGCAATGTGTTTGTCAAAAAACAACAGAATTATTGAGCGAATTTGGAATAAATTGGACGATTTTGGACGAAGGAATTTTGTCTAAGACGATTAAAAAGCAATTTATAAGAGATTTTGAAGGGAATTTGGAAAATCCTTTCGACCTTGATATAAACTACAAAACTCGCTCTAAAAAGCCGATTAACATCTTGTTTTCAGATTCTTTCTTTGCAAATTTGCTTAATTTTGGCTATGGGAATTATGACGCAAAAATCGCAGCAAACGACATGTATGATAAAATCAAAATCGTGCAATCGAAGCTCGCTTCCTCGCCTTGCGAAAATCATATTTTAACTATCGCCCTAGATGGCGAAAATTGTTGGGAGACATATCAAAATGACGGCAATGATTTCCTTGAATATTTGTATGGCTTAATTGACAAAGATGAAACATTAAACACAGTTTTGGTAAACGACTTTGTAAATTCTGCAAAGCCTCAAATGCTCGACAACTTAAAATCCGGCTCTTGGATTAAAAGGAATTTTGACCTTTGGATAGGCGAACCCGTTAAAAACGTTGCTTGGCTTTATATGAATAGTGTAAATAAAGATCTTGAAAAATTCAGCCATAGTGTCAAAAAAATCAAAGATTGCGAAGAAAAAAGAATTTTAGAAGAAAAGATTAGAAAAGCTAAAAGAGAAATTTTAATCGCTCAAGGAAGCGATTGGTATTGGTGGTATGGCTTTCCAAATGAATCCAAGAGCGACGGCGTTTTTGATTTTTTGTTCAGGCAACATTTAATTCAAGTTTATCAGATTTTGAATTTAGAAGTTCCTCAATATTTAACAATTCCCTTGGCGAACGCGACAACGCGCCCTTTAAGGACGCCAAGTGTTCCGATTTCGCCTAGCTTGTCTTGCGAATATCGTGATGTCATCGAATGGCAAGACGCAGGCTATATCTTCATTCCGGACAGCCCTACGTCAAACCTTGCAAGGTTAATTAAAAACATACATTTTGGCTATGACGAAGAAAATTTATATTTTAGGTTTGAAATAAATAAAAATGCCGCAAAAATGCAATATGGCGGCATAGAAAACCAAATCGCTATTTATTTCATCAACGAAAAAAGTTCAAATTTTTCTTCAATCAGGTTTATAAATAAAAATGATAATATTTATCCAATTATTAAAAACCAATTTTCAAACGAAATAAGATTTGTGTTTGACAAAGAACAAATTTCAAAAATATACTTTAGCAAAGCTATAAGCCACAACTTGTGGAATTATGTTGTGGCAAGAAATTCTAAAATTGGCTATAAGGACACAATAGAGCTCAAAATTGCCTTTTGTGACCTTGGGATAAATTCTTCTCATATCTCTTTTTGCGTGATTGACGCTACAAATGAGCTCATAAATGAAGTCTATCCACAAGACGTTTTAATTAACCTATAAATTAATTATCTCTTACTTCAAAAGAGATTTCCCAGTCGTCTTTTGAAGCTTTTTTGGGTTTATTTATATTATTTAAATTGTTTGAAATTTCGTTTTGAACCTTTTCAAGAGAAGTCGTCTCGCTTTCCACAAACTTTGCGTCGTGGTCTTTTTTTTGTTCATAGTCTTCTATTTTATTTATTTCGATTTCTTTATATTCATTTTTTCTTGGTTCAAGTTCTTCTTCTTTTTTTGCGATAGTATTTTTTTCTTTGTTTTCTATTTCTTTTTTATCAGATTCGTTCAAAGGAAGCCAGAAGCTGAATGTCGAGCCTTCGTTTAGTTTTGATTTTACAAAAACTTTTCCTTGATGGTGTTTTTCGATTGCGACTTTAACCAAATGAAGTCCAAGCCCTGTGCCTTTTATTGTGTGAACTTGGTTTTCAATTCTATAAAAACGCTCGAAAATCATTTTTTGGTGTTCCGGAGAAATTCCAATTCCGTTGTCTTCTACGGAGACTTCTAAATATCTTGGATCTCTTGCGATTTCCGCTCTAATTTTCACTCTTGTGTTTTCTTTCGAATATTTAATCGCATTTGTAATCAAATTGCTCATGACACGCTCTATGCTTTGCGTATTATACGAAACAAGAGGAAGATTATCTTCTTTTATGACTTTGATTTCGATATTTTTTTCTTCAGACAAAACTTTATGGCTTTGTACAATTTTATCTATAGTTTTCGTGATGTCTTGTTTTTCTTTTTCTAAGTGCGCGTCTGATTGTATTCTTGAAAAATCAAGAATGTCGTTCACCATTTTATTCAGCCTGATTACTTCTTTATTAATTGTTCCAATAAATTCTTTTTGCTCTTCGAAGTTGAATTGGTCTCCAAAGTTATATAAAGTATCAGCATAAGAGCTCAAAATGGTCACAGGTGTGCGAAGCTCGTGGGAAACATTTGAAATAAAGTCGTTTTTCAATCTATCCACTTCAGCTTCTTTTGTGATATCAATTAAAACAATGATATATCCTAAATAGTCATGCATTTTGGAATACATCGGAGAAATTATTGTTTTAATCACTCTTTTGTCTACGTCTATATTAAAATTAAGCGGTTTTTTTTCAATGACATCAAGAGGAGTGTTTTTGAAGATTGAGATTTTTTCTCTGAAGCACAATTCTCCGGTCGAGTCGCAATATTTTTGAATTGAGGTGTTTAAAATTTCTGTTGCTGTTGTGTTTAAAATCTTTTCTGCTGCGGAATTAATGATTGTGATTTTGTCATAATTGTCGCAAACGACAACGCCATTTGCAATGCTCATCAAGACTGCTTCCAGTTTATTTCTTTCTAAAGTCAATTGGTCGACATTTTGTTCTTCGTAGTTGTGAAGCTTCTTTGACATATCGTTAAAAGCGTCAAAAAGCTCTTTGACTTCGCCCGAAGCTTGGTTATAATCCAAAACTGTGCCAAACTTTCCTTGCTCAATTTCTTTTACGCCGTGGTGCAAGATGTTTAATTCTCTTCTTATTAAAAACGCATTTGCTAAAATCACAAGTGTGAAAACCAGCCAAACAGCAGAAAACACTGTGAGCATGGAGTTTTTTGTAGTTTGAGTCACGTTTCTTGCGAGGTCCGCACTAAGCCCCACTTCCACAGTCCCCACTAAAGCCCCATTTTGGTTCAACATTGGAGAAGAGATATTTGTGTCTGCTTTTGAAGCTCTCTTTGAATAATTTTCAATAGTTGTATAAATTATGTCGCCTGATTTATTTTTAAAAGTTATATATGAAATATCTTTTGTAGAAGACAAAATTGAATTCACATGTGCTTTTATATAGCCCAAAGTTGTTGCGTTTGTTGCGCTTTGAGTGATTTCATAGTTTTGTATCGCAAGAGTTTTCGTGAGCAATTGCCCAAAACTTCTATAACTTTCGTCTAATTCTATCTTTATTCGGTTAACTGCCCAAAAGGCGATTGATATGATTAAAAATGTTGAAATGAGGAGTGCCGTAATAATCAGTTTGTTTTGAACAGTTAAGTCTATATTAAACTTTTGTTTCATAGCAAAATTGTAACATAATTTAAAAAATTGTCATGCTTTATTTTTTTGATTAAGATTTATTTTAGGAGTTGAAGAATTTGAACAATAAGCCAAATTTGGTCGTGGGTTCTGGACTTTCGGGCGCTACGATTGCAAATTTATTAGCAAAAAAGCTAAAAAAGAAAGTCCTTCTTTTGGAAAAGGATTCTTTTTTGGGCGGCATGTGTGCTGATTATAAAAAAGATAATATTATTATTCAAAAATTTGGATCTCATATTTTTCACACAAACCATAAAAAAGTCTGGGACTTTTTAAGTGAATTTTCTAGTTTTAATTCATATATTCACCAAGTAGAAGCTAATTTAGGCGACATTTCTTGCCCTTTGCCTTTTAATTTTAATAGTATAGAAATTCTTTTTGGAAAGAGTTTTTTAAATAAAATTTTAAGAAAAGCAAAAGAATATGCCTTGCCTTTTGAGATTTCTATTTTTGATTTAAAAAATCTAGCTTTAAAAGACGAAGATTTTAAAATAATCTATAATTATATATATAATAATATTTTTTTAAATTATTCCAAAAAGCAATGGGGAGAACATTTTACGGTAATTGACAAAGAAATTTTTAAGCGATTTCCTATAAGATTTAGTTTTGAAAATAACTTTTTTAATGACGAATTTCAAGGCATGCCAAAAGATGGTTATTCAAATTTAATTTTTTCCATGCTTCAAGATAAAAACATCGAAATCTTTTTGAATTGTGATTTTTCAGTTTTTAAAAAAGAAAATAAAAATATTTTCGAAAATTATAATATATTTTTTACTGGCTCAATTGATGAATTTTTTGAGTATAAATATGGAATTTTGGATTACAGAAGCCTTGAATTTGAATTTTTGGAGCTTGAAGAAAAATTTTTCCAAAAGCATGCTTGTGTGAATTATCCAAATGAAAAAGATTTCACAAGAATTCACGAATTCAAGCATTTTTATCCTGAAAATATGCATAAAATTAAAAAAACAATTATTGCAAAAGAGTTCCCTAAGAGCTTTATTAAAGGCAAAAACGAAAGATTTTATCCGATTTTAAACAAAAAAAATATTGAAAAATATGCTATATACAAAAATTTAGCTAAAGATTACAAAAATTTGTATTTTTTAGGCCGGCTAGGAGATTATAAATATTTCAATATGGATTTAGCCATCTTAAATGCGCTAAATTTATTTGAATCTTTAAAGTAGCGCTATAGCTTGCTTTTAAAGCTTTGATAAAAATAAATTATGAATTTTTGTAAACAATATAAAGCCAAATACTTGAAAACAATCTTTGAAGATGTAATATTGATATGCACGGTTGGGTTAGCCCACTGGGCGATGAACTTTAAAAATTGAACTTCAAAAAAGATTTCAAAAAACCTCTTGACAATAAAACTTGAAGTGATTAAATAATAATTACCGGCAAACAACAAAGCCTAATGAATT
>CAKURL010000027.1 GCA_934675685.1 uncultured Candidatus Melainabacteria bacterium
ATAAATCCTATGGTTGAGCTAAGGGAATAAGCACAAAAAAATATAGATAAAGAATGTAGATAAATAGATAAAGAAAGTAATAAAAAAGAGCTCCGAGGTTAATCCTTAAGAGCTCTTTTTTATTTGCCCAAGGCCGGAGTCGAACCGGCACGTGGGGTGAACCACGCCAGATTTTGAGTCTGGTGCGTCTACCAATTTCGCCACTTGGGCATTTGTTTGTATTTCTATGTTACCATAAAAATTTTTAAAAGCAAATTACTTTTCTAACTCTTCTTTTAAAAGTTTGTTCAACATTTGAGGGTTAGCTCTGCCTTTAGTTTCTTTCATTGCTTGCCCTACGAAGAAGCCAAATAGCTTGTCTTTTCCGCCTTTATATGCTGCAACTTGCTCTGGGTTAGATTGAACAATTTTTTGTACAATAGGCAAAATTGAAGATTCATCAGAAATCACAGATAAGCCTTTCTTTTCAACAAGCGCTTGTGCGTCTTCTCCGGTTTTTAAGATTTCAACCACAAGAGATTTTGCGATGTTGTTTGAAATTGTTCCTTTTTTCAATAAATCTAACAATTTTACGAAGTTTTCAACTGTCAATTTTGATTCATCAATAGAAACTTTTTCTTCTTTTAAGAAGGCTGCGACTTCGCCCATAAGGAAGTTTGAAGCTGTTTTTGCGTCAGCGCCTTTTTCAAGAAGTTTGTCGTAATACATCGCCATGTCGATTTGGTTTACGATAACATTTGCGTCATATTCGGACAACCCTGCTTTTTGGTATCTTTCGATTTTTTCGCTCGGAAGCTCTGGCATGGTTTGTTTTACTTTTTCGACCCATTCTTTTGAAATTTCCAAAGGCATTAAGTCCGGCTCTGGGAAATAACGATAGTCATGCGCGTCTTCTTTTCCCCTCATAGAAGATGTCATGCCGGAATTGTCGTCCCAAAGTCTTGTTTCTTGAACAACTTTTCCACCTTCTTCTAGGATTTCTGCTTGGCGAATAAATTCATATTCAATCGCGCGAACTAAAGAGCGGAAGCTGTTTACGTTTTTGATTTCTGCTCTTGTTCCAAATTCTTCTTGTCCGATTGGGCGAATAGAGATGTTGCAATCTGCTCTCATGGAGCCTTCTTCCAAGTTTCCATCGCAAACGCCAATATATTTTAAAATGTTTCTTAAAGTTTCTACGTATTCTCTTGCTTCTTCGGAGCTTCTCATATCCGGCTCAGACACGATTTCTAATAATGGTGTGCCTGCTCTATTTAAGTCAACTAAAGAATAAGTTGAGCCGTATAAGCCAGCTGCTCCTGCGTGGACTAATTTGCCCGCGTCTTCTTCTAAGTGTGCTCTTGTAATTCCAATTTTTTTGTTTGAAATTTGAATCCAGCCGCCTTGGCAAATAGGTTCATCATATTGAGAAATTTGATAACCTTTTGGAAGGTCTGGGTAAAAATATTGTTTTCTGTCAAATTTGCAGCGGTTTGGGATAGTGGAATGGAGCGCAAGCCCTGTCAAAATCGCCATGTTTACACATTCTTTGTTTAAAACAGGTAATACTCCAGGCAAACCCAAAGTCACTGTTGAAGTTTCGCTATTTGGGTCTTTTCCGAATTGTGCGCCTTCTCTTGCAAAAATTTTAGTGTTTGTTTTAAGTTGAGCATGGACTTCTAGCCCAATGACCATTTCATATTTATCTTTATAATCTGTCATTTTTTCTCCTTGCTTTGGGTTTTTATTTGATTTTAACATAAACACTTTTTAATTTAAAAAACATTTATTTTTCTTAAAAATCCTTAATTTAGATGGCAATTTTTTCTTCTAGTTTTTTTTATTAAATATATAAGGAGAAAATATGTCTAATAGTCCTATTGGAAATACGAATAATCAAGCTTATCCTCAAAACTTAAGCCCGAATGCCGTAAGTATTAATATTTTTAACCCTTCTGCCTTTGGTCAAGGGGTTAACCCGAGTGTGCAAAATCCAATCCAACAAGACAATTTTTATTCTTTGTATGGGCAAAACACAAACCCAAATGCGCAGTTGTATCCTCAAAATTATAACAATATGGTTCAATATAACCCATATCAATATAATTTACCTCAACAAAATCCTGCGCAAAATCAAAATCCTTCTCAAGCTTCCTTGGATAATTCTTCAAACATGGCTCAAAATCCTTCAAAAATTGAAAAAACAAGCCAAGAAGAGCCAAAAGAAGCAACAGACAAAAAAGACGAAAAAACAGAAAAGAAAAAAGAAATCGTCCCTTTGACAGATGAATATATAAAATCTTTAGAAAATTACTTAGACGATTCAAACCCAAAAATCAGGTTAATCGCGGCAAAAGATATCCTAGAAAGGTTTAAAGAGGACGAAAATCGAAAAGATAACCCAAGTTTAATCCCTTTGTTGAATAAAATATTAAGGGATACTTCGCCATCTGTCCGTTTCTTGGGGCTAACAACCCTTGATTTAGGATATTGTGCGGGCGATAATGAAACAGTGGAAATTTTAAAAGAAATGCAAAAAACAAACGACGACAAAGCTGGACAAAACCAACTTTTGGCTTCAGAAATTCTTTTAAAAATGTCTCACAACCAAACTCAAGGGAAGGAGGCCTAAGTTAAATGACTATAGTTTCAAAAGCAGCAGGTACACTTAGCATTTCATCATGCCTTTACGACATGCATAAATGTGGCGTCATAGGTTCAAACAGAAGCCTTGCAAAAACTTCTGCAAATGGTGTAATATCTAATACTATAGGCTGTTCAAAGGCAAATAGAGTTTCTTATAAAGATGCAACTATTAAAAATTTCTTAATGAGAAACAATATTGGCCTTGGGGTCAAAGAATTTGGCTCTCGAATAACGGGCTATTTGAAAGGCTTTTTAGGCGCAGGGGTTAGATATATTCCAAACTTTGCTCTAGGCGCAGTTGCTCTTTTAGCTAAAAGCAAGGGAACTTCTAAAACAGCAGATAAAATAGCAAACCTTGCCGCGGTTGGACTTGGAATTGTGGAAGGTTATGATATAATAGTGAACTCTACCAACTTTGGCCAGAGAACTGATTATTTAAATTACAAATAAACAATAAAAATGTAACAAAATATTAAAATTTCAAAAAGTAAGTAGCAATTTATAATATTCACATGTCTTATAAGGATTGTGTGGAGATAACACAAAAGGAGAAATTAATGACTCAACCAATAAGTAATCGTCAAATGGCATATACACCGTCGCCATCAGCAAACGCGGTTTCTATTAATATCTATAATCCTACAGCGTACGGCTCTACTCCAGCTCAACAAGCTCCCTACGATTACACAAATTCTTTCTATAATATGCCGCAAACTTCTATGTACGAAGCGCCAGCGCAACAACAATACGCAAGCTATCCGACATATCAAAATTATCAAGCCCAAAATCCAGCTATGATATATAATCAACCAAACGCTTATCAAATGCCTCAAGCTCCTGCTCCGGAGGTTATGCCACAAAGCGTTATAACAAATAATTTCCAAGCTCCTCAAACAGAGCCTGCTCAAGCTGCTCCTCAAGAAACAGCTTCCCAACAAGCAGTTGCTCCACAAGCTCAGGCAATTCAAGAGCCAAAAACTCAAGAAATTCCTCAAGAAGTGAGTCAAACAATAAATACAGACGAACTTGTAAACGGCTTAAAAAGCACAGACGCTGACACAAGGGCAAAAGCAATAAACGAAATCGCAGCTTATGCTCAAGATGTTCCTGAAGTTTCTTTGCAAGTGTTGACTGAACCAATCATTAACTCATTGGTTGATATTATTAAAGAAGACACATCATCTCTTGAAGGTCCTTCTGAACAACAAGTAGCTTTACTAGACAAGAGTGCAAAAGGCGAAACTCTAACAGATAGCGAAAACGCAATCTTAGAACAATTATCTCCGCGAGACAAAGCAAACAAAAATAGAATCTTTGCATTGTACACATTGGCAATGATTGAAAAACTTCAAAGAGACGAATTGGATCAATACATTGAAAACCAAAAAGCAAATGGCGAACAACCAATCGAACCATTGAAGCTTCAAGACCTAGCTGGCTTTGGTGAAATTTCAAATATTATCAAAAACGATCCAAGACCAGAAGTTCAATTGGCAGCTATCCAAGCTCTTCAACACATTGAAAAACCTGAAGACAAAGCTGACGTTGAAGGAATTTTGGCAGATTCTTTGAAATCTTCAAACGAAGCAATCAAAAAAGCAGCTGAAGAAACAATGATGAAAATTGCATAAAATCCTTTTGAAATTGGGATTAAATAAAAAATAAATTGCTATCAACTAAGTAAAAAAGAAGTTCTTTGAAAAAAGGGCTTCTTTTTTGTTTTGGATTGAAATTTGTTAATCGAAAAGAATCTGCAGTATGTCATTCTGAAAGCTTTAAAAAGCTCTTGAGCCGAGTGAGCCAAGCAATGCCTTGCTTGGTGAACGATGGCGAGAGCATAAGTGTGCGTCGCATTGTGACAGCCGCGATGAGCGGGTGGCATAATGCAGAGTCATAGCTTAAAGTGAAGCGTAGTTTTTAAGCTGTTCAGAATCTCTAAAATATAGTATGCGAGAATTCATCATCAAGTAAAGACTCTGAAACTAGTTCAGGGTGACGGTTTGTGGAATTTTTATCTATGTTACAACATTTAGTAGAAATTCAAAATAATTCCCTAAAAACAAACCAACTAAATATTCACATTTCTCATAGAATAAACATTCTGGTAAACCCAATAACTGGATAAGACTTTTTTTATGTAAGTCTTTGTTTCAAAATATGGAATATTTTCGCAAAATTCATCTATTTCTTCTCTAAAAATAGTGGGGTCATTGAGCCATTTTTCGAGGTTCCCAAACCCTGCATTATATGAAATTATGGCGTAATAAACGTTACCATTGTATTTATCAATCAAATATTTGAAATATTTTTCCCCGATTTTGATATTTTTTTCTTCGTTTAAAAGTTCTTCTTTTGAAACATTTCTTTTTTCGATGTGGCTAGCTGTGGCTGGCATAATTTGAGACAGCCCCAAAGCGCCCACAGGACTTTTGATTTTGGGGTTGAAGTGGCTTTCTTCTCTAATTAAGCTTAAAAATAAATATGGACTTACGTCGTTTTGGGCTGAATATTTGTTTATTTCTTCGCTATAAAAAATCGGGTAGATTAATTTTAAGCGAAAATCGTCGAAAGTAAGCTTATTTTCTTCTTTTGAATTTTCTTCGTTTCTTGCTTTTTCGATATTATCTTCCAGAGCTTCTTTCGAAGTTGTGATGGATTCTGCCACAAAGCCTTTTTTGTTTAAAATCCAAGACTTTATATATGGGTCATCAAGCTTCAATTCGTCTATAGTCTGCCAATCGCAATTTTGAAGAAGATATTGCATCGTCTTATCTTTTTTAAAGATGTATTTTGGGAGCTTGTCGATGTTATACGTAATTATTTTCTTTTTGTTAAAAATTTTTGCTTCTTGGGATAATTTAAGCTGTCTTGAGGACAAAAACGCGTAGTAGCTTAAAGGATAGTTTTCTATTACCTTGTTGAATTGCGCTTTTGCGAGTTTTTGGTTTTTGGATTTTAAATATACTTTTCCAAGCCAATATGAAATTCTAGCTGCATCTTTTTCGTTTTTATACATTCTTTCGTATTCAAAAGCGATAGATTTGCAGGCTTTGTATCTTTTTTGTTCATAATTATACCAAAACACTTCCCAAAGAGAATTTGGCGCCCAGATTGAATCGGGATAATGTCCTGAAATATGCTCATACGTTTTAATTGAGCGGATTGAGGTCAAAGATTCTGCCAGTTTATAAAGGATTGTGGGGTATGAATTAGACATTTTAAATTGAACAGACATGTCTTGAAGAGTCTGGATTTTGTTTGAATTTGTGATTTTAATTAATCTATCTATTGCGCTATTTATGTCTTTTTCTTCGACACTACTTACTTTTAAAGCCAAGCCTTTTAAAATCGCTTCTTTTTCGCCATCAAGGTTTTTTAAATTTTTATAACAAACAGAAATTTTATACCAATTTTTTGAAAAATCGCCAGCTTTTAAAATGGGCAGAGCCTCTGAATACATGTTGTTTTGGATATATGTATCTGCTAAAATTTCCATTTCGTCTTCTTGAAGAAGATTTTTTAATTTTTTCAATTCGTCGAGCGCTAAAAGAGAATATTTCCCAGAGGGCGCATAAGACAAATATTGAAGGAAATATTTCTTTGACATTATTTGGTTTTTGTCTTCTAAAAGAAGGGCTGCTTTGATTGAGCTTGCTTTTGCAAAGTCGCTTTTTGGGTATTTTGTGTAAATATAGATATATTTTTTGTATAGTTGATTTTTGGAATATTTTCCTGTGTTTTCGTTGAACAAAAGCTCGTTATATAAAATATAAGGGCGAATGAGTTCGTTTGTTTTTCTTTTTGTCAATTGGTCGAGCTTGACTAAAGCTGTTTTTTTGTCCCCTAGTTTATTTGCTGCTTGAAATTGTTTTAAAAGAGCTAATGTATAGAGTTTTGAATTTTTGTTGATTTTTTGAAAATTATAATAAGCGTCTTGATATTTTTCTTGGTTATAGAGCAAAAGCCCCTGTGAATATATCTTTGCCGCTTTTTTGTTGTAGGATAAATTTTTATATGCAAAAGCTAATAATATTGATAATGCGATTAAAATAGTAATTGAGAATTTAAGTAATTTATTGTTGTCCATTTCTTAATTTTACAAAATTTCTTTTTGATTTCAAAATGTGTAATTTTTTGTAATGAATTAAAAATGTAGAAATAAAAAAGCTGCCTTTTTTGAAAGCAGCTTTTGTTTTAAAAATTTATATAGATTATTCTTCGATTGCTTTTTTGCAGTCTTCACAAATGCCATCTTCGTTCAATTCTCTATATTTCCAGCATCTTGGGCATTTTTCGCCTTTTGCTTTAAAGACTTTGATTTCAAAATCGTCTTGAGAATATTCGTTCAAGATTTTTTCATCTTTGTCTTCTAAATATACGTGAGATACGATATATAAATCGTCTAAGATTTTTTGATATTTTTCTAATAATTGCGATTTATTTTTGTCGTTTGATTTTATGATGATATCTGCTTCTAGAGAAGAACCTATCGTCTTTGGCTCAGAAGAGCGCAAAGGTTCAATCGCCCTTGCTACTATTTCTCTTGTTTTTAGAAGTTCACCAAATTCTTTTTCCAGTTCTTCGTTTTCCCATTCTTCCTTCGCTTCTGCCCAAGAAGTCAAAAGGGCAGACACTTGGTCTTTTTGGATTTCAGGCATATTTTGCCAAATGTCTTCTGCTTGGTGAGGCATAACAGGTGTTAAAATCCTGATTAATGTATGCAAAATTTCATACATTACGCTTTGGCAAGCTCTTCTTGAAAGCGATTTTTTGCCTTTTGTATACAATCTATCTTTTACGATGTCAAGATAGAAAGAGGACAAATCCGCGCTTGCGAAGTTTTGGAGTTGTTGGAAGTATTTATAAAATTCGTAATTTTTAAATGCTTCATTTACGTTTTTGATTAGCTTAGAAAGCTTCGTCAAAGCAAATTTGTCGATTTCTTCTAAGTCTTTATATTCTACATAATCTTTTTTAGGGTCAAAATCATATAAGTTGCCCATCAAAAATCTTACTGTGTTTCTTGTTTTCTTAAATACTTCAACAAGTTGTTTGATTAAATTGTCGCCAATTTTAACGTCATTTCTATAGTCCACAGAAGCCGCCCAAAGCCTCAACACGTCTGCGCCATAGACTTTAATGATTTCTTGAGGAGCAACGATATTTCCTAATGACTTAGACATTTTTCTGCCTTCGCCATCTAAAACAAACCCGTGGGTCAAGACTTGTTTATATGGAGCGATTTCTTTTGTTGCGCTTGCGATAAGTAAAGAAGATTGGAACCAGCCTCTGTGTTGGTCTGAGCCTTCTAAGTACATATCTGTTGGAATAACGTCTTTTGTTTTTTCGCTTTGGAATTCTTCTTTTCTTGCTTCAACTACAGCTGACCAAGAAGAACCGGAGTCAAACCAAACGTCCATGATGTCTTTTTCTTTTTCAAATTCATCTGAACCGCATTCGCATTTGAAACCTTCCGGTAAGAAGTCTTTTGCTTCGTATTTCACCCAAGCGTCCGAAGATTCGTTTTTGAATTTTTCACAAATGATTTTGATTGTTTCTTCATTGATGATTGGTTTTCCGCATTTTTTGCAATATAAGATTGGAATTGGAACCCCCCAAGCTCTTTGTCTTGAAATGCACCATTCAGAGCGGTTTTCAACCATGTTTGAAATTCTTTTTTCGCCGCTTTTTGGATACCATTGTACTTTTTTGATGTTTTCTAAAGCAATGTCTTTAAACATTGAAACTTTTACGAACCATTGAGGAGTGGAGCGGTACATTACAGGGTGTTTGCAGCGCCAGCAATGCGGATAAGAGTGCATGATTTCTTGTGATTTAATCAATGCGCCACAATTTTTCAAGTTATCTATAACGATTTGGTTGCCTTTGTAATATGGAACACCTTCTAAATCGGGTACTTCAGAAGTCCAACAACCTTTTGAATCAAAAGGAGAGAATGTTTCAAGGCCATATTTTTGCCCTGCTTCCCAGTCTTCCAGCCCGTGGCCTGGGGCGGTGTGAACGCAGCCTGTGCCGGCTTCTAGGGTTACGTGGTCTCCTAAAATCACAAGGCTTTCTCTTTCTTTATATAATGGGTGTTGTGCTTTTGAAAGCTCTAAATCTGAGCCTTTTAGCTCTCCTAAAGCTTTTGCGTCGGCCCATTCGACTTCATTTGTAAATTTTTCCAATAAATCAGAAGCTACAAAATAATTTGCTCCATCATGTTCAAAAATTGTGTAGTTAAATCTTGCATTTAAACAAATACCGTTGTTTGAAGGGATTGTCCAAGGAGTAGTTGTCCAGATAATTGCGTATAGTTTGTTGCTTGAAGAAATTCCTGCTTTTTTATAGATTTCTTCTTTGTTTTTCATTTCGAAGCGAACATAGATAGAATCAGAAGAAATATCAGCATATTCCACTTCTGCTTCGGCTAAAGCCGTTTCGCAATCTGCACACCAATAAACAGGTTTTAGTCCTTTTTGAACATATCCTTTTTTATACATTTGCCAAAATAGTTCGACTTGGTGTGCTTCAAATTCTGGAGCAATAGTCACATAAGGGTGTTCCCAATTGCCTAAAACACCTAGTCTTTTGAAGTTTGTTTCTTGGCCTTTTAGGTTTTTTGCTGCGAATTCGCGGCATTTTTTTCTTAACTCTAAAGGCGTTAGGGCATTTCTTCCGCCTTTGATGTTTTTCACTACTGCGTTTTCAATAGGGAGTCCGTGGGCATCGTAGCCTGGGACATAAGGAGTGTAGTAGCCTAATTGAGTTTTATATTTTAAAACAATGTCTTTTAGAATTTTATTCATAGCATGACCAATGTGAATTTTGTCCGAGCTAAGGTATGGAGGGCCGTCATGCAAAATAAAGCTTTCGTTTGCTTTATTTTTTTTTAACATTTTTTCGTAGATATTGTTTTCTTCCCAAAATTTTTGGATTTCTAATTCCCTAACTGCTGCGTTTGCGCGCATTGCAAGGGTTGTTTTTGGAAGATTAAGAGTGTCTTTTAGTTCTTTTTTTGTTTCCATTGTTTCTTTTTGCTCAGCCATTGTATTCCTCTTTTTTAAAATAAAAACTGTTATGACATAAATTATACAATAAATATAAGTTTTCATAAATTTATTTTTATTATATTATTATAAAAATTACATTTTATAAGGTTATGATATGTCAAATCGCGCAAAATTAATCATTTTCACAGGCCCTTCTGGTGTTGGCAAAGGAACAATCCTTGCTGATTTTTTCAAAAAAACCGATAAAAATATAGTCTATTCAATCTCTTCCACCACTCGCCAGCCAAGAGATGGCGAAATAAATGGCATGCATTATTTTTTCATTTCGAAAGAAGAATTTGAAAAATTAATCAAAGAGGACGCTTTTTTAGAATATGCGCAATATAGCGGAAATTACTACGGAACAAACAAAAAGTTTGTGGAAGAAAAAATCTCCGAAGGAAAAAGCGTTCTGCTTGAAATTGAGCTTCAAGGAGCTTTACAAGTTATGAAAAAAAGGCCAGATGCGGTCACGATTTTTATAAAACCTCCAACTTTTGAAGAATTAGAACACAGGCTAAGAGGCCGCCACACGGAAAAAGAAGAAGCTATTCAAAAAAGGCTTAAAGCTGCAAAAGAAGAATTGAATAATGCCGATAAATTCCATTATGTGATTGAAAACGACATTGTCTCAAGGGCCGTGGACGAACTTATTTCTATTTATAATAAGGAAACAAAATAATGGATTTTGTAAATTTTGGAATTAAAAAAAACATTTTAATCGGGATAACTTCTTCAATTGCCGCTTATAAAATCTATGAACTAATCAGGTTTTTTAAAAAATCAGGCTTTGAGGTAAAAACTATTTTAACTCCAAACGCAAAAAACTTTGTCTCCCCTTTGGTTTTGGAAACTTTAACAAATTCAAAAGTCTATTTTGAACAATTTTCCCCAAGAGAAGACGTAGAACATATTGAGCTTGCTAAATGGGCAGATGTTTTTTTAATTGCTCCAATTAGCGCAAACACAATTTCAAAAACAGCAACAGGTGTTGCGGATAATCTCTTAACCAGTATTTTTTGCGCTTATTTAGGAACAAAAAAGCCTTTTGTTTTGGCTCCCGCGATGAACACCAATATGTGGCAAAATCCATTTGTTAAAGAAAATCTTTCAAAATTAAAAAAAGAAGGTGCGATTGTGGTTGAGCCTGAAAGCGGCTTTTTAGCTTGCGGCGATAATGGAATTGGAAAATTGGCGGATATCGAAAATATTTTCCATTACACCTTAAGATCGCTTTTTCAAAAAAAAGAAAACAATTCAAAAAAAATGGTTGTAACTTATGGCGGAACGAAAGAAAAAATTGATTCTGTAAGATGTTTAACGAATTCTTCTTCAGGAAAAATGGGAAGAGCGCTCTCTTTATGGGGCTTTTATTTGGGGTTTGAGGTGGCTTCTGTTTCCACTTTTCAAGATAAATTGCCTTTTTTAAATATTGTATCAAATAGCGCTCTTGAAATGCTTGAAGCTTTGAAAAATCTTGAATTTGATTATTTAATTATGGCTGCTGCTGTGGGCGATTTTAGAATAAAACAAGAAAACGAATTTAAAATTTCAAAAGAAAACGTAGGTGAGATTTTGAATTTGGAATTTATAAAAAATCCAGATGTTGTTTTTGAAATTGCAAAAAACAAAAAAGAAAATCAAAAAATAGTCGGTTTTTGCCTTGCGGATAGAGATTTAATCGAGACTGCGAAGAAGAAATTAAAAAACAAAAATTTGGATTATATAGTCGCAAACGATGTTAAAACTGCTCTTAACACAAGTGAAAATAGGGTTACAATTATCGAAAAAAGTGGTAAAATAAAAGATATTGAGCAAGATAAAAAAGAAATCATAGCAAAGAAAATCTTGGAGGTTGTTTGTGATTAAAACTGATTATATTATCTCTAAAATTGAAAAATATGCAGCGCTTGAGCTTGCGGAAGACTGGGACAACTCCGGCTGGCAGATTAACTTAGAACATGATTACACAAATAAAGTACTTGTTGCCCTGTCTTTAACAAGAAATGTTCTAGAGCAAGCTATCACAAACGATTGTGACCTTATTGTGACGCACCACCCTTTGATTTTTAGCCCGATTAAAAAAATCAGCAATTCTTTGATTGCAGATGTTATTAAAAACAACATCTGTGTATATTGCGCGCACACAAACTTAGACAAGACTTATGGTTCCACTACAGACGCTTTGTGTGGCGTTTTGGGGCTTCAAAACTTAATTACTGTTGAAGAATATATTAAAATCGCAAATTTAAAGGACGAAATCGCGCTCGACGAATTCATTCAAAACGTGAAAAGAGCGATGAACTTAAGCCAAGTAAAATTAATCAATCCAAACGGAATTCAAACTGTGAAAAACGTCGCAATCTGCGCTGGGGGCGGCGGAAGCTTCGTTAATAAATTAAGAGACTATGACATAGATTTATATATTACAGGCGACATTAAATTCCACAAAGCATTAGAAGTAGAAGATTTTGCCGTTTTGGATATTGGGCATTTTGAGTCCGAACTTCCGGTTTTGCCTTTAATTCAAGGCCTAATTGCAAAGACAAAAGTCGATGTAATCATTGCAAAAGAAGAAAAACCTTGGGTTTTAGTTTAGGAAGAAATATGGCACTTAGATTTTTGACTTCTGGAGAATCCCATGGAAAATGTTTAAATGCAATCATAGAAGGCTTGCCTTCAGGGTATGAACTTGATTTTGATTTTATAAATAACGAACTTTCAAATCGCCAAAAAGGCTTTGGGCGAGGCGGAAGAATGGCGATTGAAACCGATGTTGCTGAATTTAAATCGGGAATAAGATTTTCAAAGACGACAGCGAGCCCCGTGGCGCTTGAAATCAAAAACAAAGATTGGCAAAATTGGATTTATCCTATGAGCATTGAAAAAATCAATTTTGATTTGCTTGATGAAAATCTAAAAGAAGAAGTTTTAGAAAAAATTAAAGAAAAAGAAATTAAAAATTTTCGCCCTGCGCATGCTGATCTTGCAGGCTGCAAAAAATATGATTTTGACGACATAAGATATGTCCTAGAACGCTCAAGCGCCCGAGAAACGGCCACAAGAGTGGCAGTTGGCGCAATTTGTCAAAATATTTTAAAATACTATGACATAGATTTTTCTTTTGAAATTTTGTCTGTTGGAGAGTGCCAAAATAAAGAAGAGTTCAAAGATTATATTGAAGAATATAAAAAAATAGGCGATAGCCTAGGTGGCATTATAAAAGTCACAATTAAAAACGTGCCCACGGGCTTAGGAAGCTTTGTGAATTATGATAGAAGGCTTGATGGAAAACTTGCTCAAGCTTTGATGTCTATTCCTGCAATAAAATCTGTTGAAATTGGGCTTGGAAAGGAATATGCTAAGATTTCAGGCAACAAAAGCCATGATGAGATTTTTTATGACGAAAAATATTTCCACAAAACAAATAACTCAGGGGGTATTGAAGGCGGCATGTCAAATGGCGAAGATATAGTTTTGACGGTTGCAATGAAACCTATTCCTACCATGAAAAAAGCTTTGTCATCTGTTCAAATGAAAACTCATAAAGAAATTAGTGCCCATTTTGAAAGAGCAGATAATTGCGCAGTTTATGCTTGCGGAGTCGTTGCAAAAAACATGGCTGCAATTGTAATTTTAGATGAATTTTTAGAAAAATTTGGCCACGACACAAAAAGAGACATCGACAATTCCTTTGAATTTTATAAAAAGAGGATAAATGAAATCTAAAAAAATAGTTTTAGTTGGAATGATGGGTTCAGGAAAATCGGCGGTATCTAAAGTTTTATCTCAAAAGCTCGGATATAAACTTTTAGAATGTGACGAGATTTTTGAAGAAAAATTTGATATAAAAATTTCTGATTTTTTCTTGAAATTTGGTGAAGCTGAATTTAGAAAGCGTGAATTCGAGATTTTAAAATCTATTTCATCTGATAATTTGAATAATTTTGTCGTTTCGACTGGCGGAGGCGCTATATTAAAAAAAGAAAATAGAGACATTATTTTTAATGATGATACAATTTCGATTTATCTAAAAGCAAGCCCAGAAGCTATTTTTGAAAGAATTAAAAATGATGAAACCCGCCCTCTTTTGAAAGTTCAAAATCCAAAATTGGAAATAGAAAAAATCTTATCTCAAAGAGAAGAATTTTATAATTTAGCCCATTTTACAATTGAAAACGAAAATAAAACAATTGAAAAAGTGGCTGATGAAATCATTTTGAAGGTTAATTATGAGAAAAATTGAAATTGAAAATATAGAAAATACTAAAAGCGAAATTATTATCCAAAATGGGTTAATTGAAAATATCTTTGATTTTTTAGATGAAAATAAAAGATATTTTTTAATCACAAACGAAACAATTTATAAAATTTATTCTAAATTTTTAGTTAATTTTGAAAAAAACAGAATAATTGTAATTAAAGATGGCGAAAAATATAAAAATTTTAAAACATATAATTTTATAATGGAAAAATTGCTCCAAGAAAAAATAGAAAGAAAAGACTCTATTGTGGCGCTCGGCGGTGGCGTCGTGGGCGATTTGGCAGGTTTTTGCGCAAGCACTATTTTAAGAGGAGTGGAATTAATCCAAGTGCCCACGACTTTGCTTTCGATGTGCGATAGCTCAATTGGGGGCAAAACAGGCTACAACACTAAATTTGGCAAAAATTTAATAGGAAGCTTTTATAAAGCAAAAAAAGTTTTAATTGATAGCGATTTTTTAAAAACTTTAAACGAATATGAAATAAAATGCGGGCTCGGGGAAGTCGTAAAATATGCGTTTATTGAAAAATCTTGTAAAGCTCAAGATGATTTTAAATTAAACAAAATTTTAGAAAATTTAAACTTAAAAACAATTTTTGAAAAATTAGACGAAATCATCTATATTTGCGCTTTTTTAAAGTCGAACGTTGTAAAATTAGACGAAAAAGAAGGAAATTTAAGAAAAATTTTAAATTTCGGGCACACTTTTGCGCACCCTATTGAAACTTTGTCGAATTATAAGAACATCTCTCACGGCGAAGCGGTCGCCCTTGGCATGGAGATTGCTTTTAAAGTTGCAAAAATGCAAGGCTTGATAGATGAAAACTATTTCAACTATGCAATTTCTTTGATGAACAACTTTTCTCTTTTGGAAAAGAAAAGAAAATTCAATAAGAAAAAGTTTTTGGAATTAATGTTGCAAGATAAAAAAGTCGAAAACAAAAAGATTAACTTGCTTTTGCCAACTTCTTATCTTCAAGTTGGGCTTTTTGATAATATATCTGAGCCTTTGCTTGAAGCTTGTCTGCTTTAGCTGAATTTCCAAGTTTTCTCATGACATTAGCCGCTTGTTCATAGTTCAAAGCCATATCCATATAGCTTTCGTCCTCTTTTGAATAAGCGAAAAGTGCATTTTTATAGCTATCTATAGCTTTGTCGTTTTCTCCTAAATATTGCTCGTTTTGAGCGCTTGTAGAATACGTTTTTGCAATAAGCCTATAGTTGTTTGTTTGAGTAGCGCTTTCTTGGGCTAAGGAAGAATATTCTTGGGTTTTGTCAATGTCAAATTGCTTTGCATATAAAGAAGCAATTTTTGATAAAACCAAAGTTTGCGCTTTTATATTGTCTGCTTCTCCTGAATATGCGACGCTAGACAAATATCCATCTAAAGCAGGGTCGAATTCGTTAAATTCATCATAAATCATGCCTGATTTAAAATATGCTTGCGCTTTTAGGTTCAATTCGTCTGCTTTTGTGGCTTCCCAATAGTCTCTTAGAGCGTAGTCCACATAATCATATCCGTCAAAAATCTTTGCGCGCTCGAAGTGGAGTGCGGCTTTGATATTTCTATTTGTTTCGTCTTGGTTTTCTGAAATCGCTCCTAGTGCTTCGTTGATTAAATTTAGAGCTTTTGTATCTCCTTCGTTTGTTTTTGGAAGAGATTTTATTTGGGCAAGGACTTCTTTTGCGGCTTCATCTATTTGGCTAAAGCTTTGAAAAGGAGAACTTGTGGTGCTTTGCGCATTTTGGTTCAAAGACATTGGTGCTTGAGCAATTTCTTTTTGAGATAATTCAAGATTATTTTCTATTTCTAAATTTTGGATTTCTTCTTGCGAAAGGCCACTTTCTTTCGCGTTTGAAAAAACAACTTCGCCCGAAATTTGCCCTTGCTCTTGTATTTGCCCTTGAATTTGCGTTTGCGTTTCTTTTGGAACTTGCGCGTTTTGGAATTCTTGCGCTTGAGCTAGTCTTTGGGTTTGGATTTGCCCTTGCTCTTGAATTTGCGCTTGAATTTCTTCTTTTGCTTTTGTTTCTTGTTCTTGTGGTTGTTCTTGTATTTGGGCTTGGGTAGTTTCTTTTTGCGCTGCTATTTTTTGCTTCGCATTTTTTGGAAATTCAAGCAAAAAGTCTGGGTTCACTTCGTTTGGGTTTGCTTTTAGGTTGATTTTTTGCAAGAAAAGTGCGTCAATCCAGCCTTCCACGACATTAGAAGGCTTTTTCAAGCTGGAAGCAATAAAAGCGTCAGAAATTTTTGAAGCATTTTTCAAATTTGCAACAATGATTTCTTTTGAAGGGTTTTCTTTTTTAGATTCCTTGTCCACAAGGTTTAAATACATCGAAACTTCGTCTTTAACGTCTTCGGGCGCATTGATTGCGATTATTGTGCTTCTAAAATCTGTTAAAACTTGGGAGATATTTATTTGGCCTTTTGAATAGTCGATTGCGACTTTTGTTCCGTTGGGGAATGTGTTTGAATTTTGGCCTTGTGTTTGGTTTTGTGTGGCATTTTGGGCAGAAGAATTTTTATCGCTTTTGCGATATTGGTTTTTTGTGTAATTTATGTTTACGGGATAAATTGAATTATACAAAAAATACCTCCTAGCCCAAATTTATTATAGAAAAATCGGCTCTTTTTTTAGTCATACATTTATATTAAAAATAGTCTCAAATTTAATAATATTTACTAATAATTTAATATTTTTTTGAAGAAAATCAATTTTTTCCATGCTTTTTTCTTCAAAAGTAAAATTTTGTATAATTTTATTAACAAACTTTACAATAGGCTTATTTTTAAAATATTTGTTAGTATAATGTTTATTGAAGGATAGGAGAAATTTATGCCTCAATATGTTTTTAAGATGAAAAAAGGTGAATTAGAGATAGAATTTTCGTCTGATGATGCTGATTTTGTTGAACAACAGCTTCAAAAGTGGCGCGAAGAAATCTTAAAAAAGCAAAAAGAAGAAAATTAAGATTGGGTAGATAGTGTTTTACAATTTAAAAATTTATTCAAAAGATTGCGAATTTAGTCTTGATTCAAAAGATAGAGACATTATTCAAAGAGAGATGGATTTGTATTTTTCTGTCTTTTTTGGCGCGAGCGTTGATTTTAATTCAAAAATTAAAAAAATCGACGTTTCTTGTCCTGCTAAAAATTTAAAATCTATAGAAGAAGTCGAAGTGAAAGCTAATAAAAAAGCTGAAAACGATGCTTCTTGTGCTGCTATTGATGAAAATATTAATGATGAAATAAATGAGATAAAAGATGTTGTTTTGGCTTCAAATCCTGAAACTTTAAACGAAAACGTCCCTGAAAAAGAAATTGATAAAGAGGACGAAAAAGTAAATGAAAAAGAGAGCGAAAAAGAAGAAAATTCTATTTCTATCTCAAAAGAAGAAATTTCAAAAATTGAAGCAAAAATCGACGATTTCTTGTTCTCAAACGACGAATTTCCTCAAAAAGAAATTCAAATAACAAATGTTCCAAACGTTCAAAATATAAAAAATTCAAATGACGAAATTAAAATCGCTTCAAAAGAAGAAGCTAAACCTAACGAGGCAATTTCTCAAAAACCTACTGAGCCTATTTTGATAAAAAATGAGCCTGAAATTAAGGTGGAACCTTTAGAGCAAAAAGAAAAACAAAAAGAAGATAAAAAGCCAATCTTGACTCAAGAAGAAAGAAAAGAACTTGAAGAAATTCTTTTTTCAAATGAAAGTTCTTATGATTTAGATGGCGCTTCCGACAGCATTGACGACATTGAAGAAATCGAAGAAAATAACAATTCTATTCAAGACATTTTGTCTCAAGCTAAGTCTAAATTGAATTCTTTAAACATTTCCTCTGATGAAGACAGGTTTGAAAACGTTTCAAATTTGGAAAAATTAAGCAACATCAAAAAAGAAGAGCCTAAAGACGAAGTTACTTTTAGGGCAAAAACCAATGTTGATGAAGTCTTTAAAAATGAAGTTCAAAAAAACTCTTGGGCAGAAGAATTTGAAAAAAAAGACGACAAGGAAAATCTAAAAAAACCTCAATCAATTTCTCAAGAGCCTGTTGATTTGCCTCAAGATTTAAATTTTGATGAACCAAAAGAAAAAAATGATATTGAGCCGAAAATGCCCAAAAAAGAGTCCTCTGTTGAAGTTTTATATGACAGAGATGCGATTGAAAAAAACAATCAATCAAAATTAGACAACATTTTCGATTTCAAAGGTACGACTTTTGGAGATAATTCTTCTTCAAAAGAAGAAATTGAACCAACAACTCCTGTTTTTGAAAAATCTTTCGATGAGGAAGATTTTGTAACTCAAATTTTGAGCGAAACTCCAACAAAAGCTTTTGTTTTTGAAGAAATTAAAGACGACAAAACTCCTTATGAAATTCCGAGCGAAAATCTTTACGCTATCACAAGCGAAAAGACTGAAGCGCCGAGCGCCACCCCTCGAGAAATTAATTTAGAAGAAAATGTTGAAAAAAATTCTAATAAAGAAGCAAAGGAAGAAAATATAGAAGCTCAAGCTCCAAAAAAAGAAATTCTTAAAAAAGATGTTCATGATTTTAATGATTTTCTGGCGAACTTTGAACATTCAAAGATTGCAGACGAGTTTTTGATTTGTGCTTATTATGTTAAAAACATTTCTCAAAACGAAAGTTTTACAATGAAGGGTATTAATGCTAAAATATTTCGTGCAACAGGCAAAATCGCAGGTATGTCTATTTTGAATGAATTAATAGAAAAGAAATTGGTTGCGCTTGTTGAAGATTTAGATATCAAAAAATATTCTATAACAGACCTTGGGGAAGAATATTTTATGAATAACTTTCAAAAGTAGAAATATTTCATGAATTATATTTTCATATTTTTAATATTAATCTCTTTAATAAGTGCGATTTTTTTAAATCGCGTGGAAGAAACGATTGACGCTATGCTTTCTTCTTCAAAAGCTGCTGTTGAAGTTGCTTTTGGGCTTATTGGGATAATGGCTTTTTGGCTTGGGATAGTAGAAATTGCCAAAAAAAGCGGGCTTATGGAATTATTTTCAAAGCTTGTAAAAAAACCCCTTTGCTTTTTGCTCCCTGATTTAAAAGATAATAAAGAAGCGTTGTCTAATGTCGCTTTAAATGTTTCAGCGAATGCTTTGGGACTTTCAAACGCTGCCACTCCTTTTGGGATAAAAGCGATGGAAGAAATGCAAAAAGAAAACAAAAACAAAGAAGTTGCGACAAATTCCATGTGCACTTTTCTTGCTATGAATACGGCAGGGTTTCAAATCGTTCCTGCTGTAGTTTTGGCGATTGTGAGCGCAAAAGGCATGGAAAACCCGACTCAAATCGTGCTTCCGACTTTGATAGTGACTTCGATTGCTTTTTTGAGTGCAATTTTCTTTTCAAAAGTTTTAGAGAGGTTTTATAAATGATAAATTTTTTCCAAACACTCTCTTTGTACCTTCTTCCTTTGATAATCCTATCGATTTTAGTTTTTGCGCTTTTAAAAAAAGTCCCAGCTTACGAAGTTTTTGTGGAGGGTGCAAAAGAAGGTTTTACAATTGCAATAAAAATTATTCCATATTTAGTTGCCATTATGGTTTGCTGCGCAATGCTTCGCGCAAGCGGAATTGTAGAAATCTTAGAAAAATTTTTAAAACCGTTTTTTGATTTAATCCATACCCCAATTGAAACAATTATGATGATGGTGACAAGGTCTTTATCGGGCTCCGCCACTTTAGGGGTTTTAGCTGATATTTCTGATAGATGTGGCGCAAATTCTTATGCGACAAAGCTTGCTTCAGTGATTGCAGGCTCTAGTGAGACCACTTTTTATGTCGCAAGCGTATATTTTGGCGCAGTCGGGATAAAGAAATTTCGCTTTGCGCTTTTGGCTGGTATTTTAGCAGATTTTGTCGGGCTTGTTGCAGCAATTGTTGTTTGCAGATTTTTCTTTCTTTAGAAATAAAATAAATTAGTATTAAAAATGCTCCTTTGAAAAACAAAGGAGCATAATTTTTTTAAAGAAACATTAATTAGTCTTTAGCGTGGCCAGCTGTACCTAATACGTCTCTCATTTTGTGCATAACCATTTCTTTAACGGCTGTTCTTCCTGGGCCCATATATTCACGTGGGTCGAATTTTTCAGGGTGTTCGATGAAGAATTCGCGGATTGTAGAAGTCATAGCTAATCTCAAGTCTGTGTCGATGTTGATTTTAGCAACGCCGTGTTTAGAAGCATAGTTCAACATGTCTTCTGGAACGCCTTGTGCGTTTGGAAGGTTGCCGCCATATTTATTACATTTAGCAACAAATTCAGCAGGAACTGAAGAAGAACCGTGAAGAACGATTGGGTAGTCGCCGAAACCAGCTTCTTTTAATGCGTCTTTGATTTCTTTTAATCTGTCGAAGTCTAATTTAGCTTCGCCAGCGAATTTGTAAGCGCCGTGAGAAGTACCGATTGCAATTGCTAAAGAATCGCAGCCAGTTTGTTTAACGAATTCAACAGCTTCTTTAACGTTTGTATATTTAGCATCTTTAGCGTCAACGTTAACGTCGTCTTCAACACCAGCTAATTTGCCAAGTTCAGCTTCTACTGAAACTCCTCTTTCGTGAGCGTATTCAACAACTTTTTTAGTTAAAGCTACGTTTTCTTCGAATGGGAATCTTGATCCATCGATCATAACAGAAGAGAAACCACCGTCGATACAAGCTTTACAAATTTCGAAATCTGCACCGTGGTCAAGGTGAAGAGCGATAGGTACAGTAGTTGTAGCT
>CAKURL010000028.1 GCA_934675685.1 uncultured Candidatus Melainabacteria bacterium
CCTTTTGATGTTTGGCTAAAGGAAACAAATGGCAATAGCCCAGGAGGAGCTAAAAGCTTAAGATATAAGTATAATGACACCATTGAGGTATCTGGTTATTTGCATAAAAATTATGTTTCTTCTGTTCGCTGTGTCACGAATAAGTAAAAAGACTTTTCATGTTATTTTGTGTTTTGATGTGGAGGGCTCGTCCCTCCTTTTTTTAAATCCCGAGTAAAGCGAAGCTTAGTCCGACGGACTAGCTGAGCAAAATGAGGGCGAAGGTGTGTGGAAAAAGCGATAGCCGAGGCTTCCAAACGAGCTTTCGTTGAGAAAGCGAGTTGGAGCTGAACGATGGCGACGTTTCAAGTCTTTGATTTGTCAGGAGCTGTGACGGCAATGCGCAGAGCATTGGCGGACAGGACGAAAACCGTACCATGGCGACGTAAGAATTTTCGAAGAAAATTCCACAGGAGCAACCCGAATAAAGCGAGCTTGTCGGATTGGTAAATCCGACCTACATTTAATAAAACAGTCCGTCATTCTGAAAGCTCTAAAAAACAAGCTATGCGTAGTTTTTTGAGCTGTTCAGAATCTTTGAAACATGGAATGTGAGAATTCAACACTGAATAAAGATTCTGAAACAAGTTCAGAATGACGTGTTGCATATTGAATTTGCATATTTCGGGGCTCCTGTGAAATCAAAGATTTCTACGTCGCCATCGTAATGCTTAATCGTCAAAGCTCATCGCTTTGCCGATTATCGCACCGGCTACGCATTCCGCCTGTGCAATCAAAGATTGCTTCGCTCTTTTCGCTTTCGCTTCATTCGCAACGGCGGCTATCTAAGGTCTTCGTGCTTGCTGCCCGTTTGTCACGGCCAGCAGCGCACTTCGCACAGTAAGCCTTCAGCTTCATAAACCTAGTGCGTCGCACTACGGTTTGTTTGGCTTGGGTACGGACTACACAAGTTTTTGGCTCCTGTGGGCATTTCGGCTCTGTTTCGCTCAGTCGCTCAACAGCCTCAATTGTTACCCCAAGGGCATTTCCATTCTCTAAGTCTCGTTCCTCGACAAGAGAATGGGGCACCTACGTCGCCATCGTTCAGCTCCAACTCGCTTTTTCATCAAAAGCTCGTTTGGGAGCCTCGGCTACCGCTTTTAATACATTTCGCCCATGCCGAAGGTGAAGAAGCCAGAATTTCTATCAACACCCATAGTGTTTGTCAAAGGTACACCGTAATCTAGGTTGATTGGGCCTAAGCCTGGGATAAATACTCTTAAACCTACACCAATTGTGATTGCGTATCCTGGTTTATTATAAACTAAAGAACCTGTAGTTTTGTTAAATAATGTGCCCGCGTCAACAAAGGCTGCTAATCTTAAATTGTTCAAGAAAGAATTTGAAGTCAAGCGGTCGATAAAAGGAATTGGCACTCTATATTCAGCACTTCCCATCATATATCCATTACCTACACCGACTTCAGAGATATTGAAACCTCTGATTGTGTATGGGCCGCCTAGAGAGAAACCTGCGAAATCAGGCATATTACCATGCACTTTTCCGCCTGCTCTTGCAGTCAAGACAATAGAAGATTTTTTGCCCACGGCAGTGTATTTTCTCAACATTCCGTACAACTTACCAAATGTTGTTCCCGAAACGCCTATGTTTTCTTCAAATGTAATTCTAGCTAAGACACCTTTTCTTGCATTGATTGCGCTATCTCTTGTGTCGTAAGTCAAAGCAGGAGTGATTTTAACAAAAAAACCGCCTTTTAATTCTTCTGCTCTTCTTGAAAAATCTATGCCTCGAGCCAAGTATTTGCTTTGGATTTTTGTGAGGTCGCCTTCTTCGATATTTACGTGTTCTACCCCAAAGCCAATTGAGCCGGATAGATTTTTATAAGTTGTAAATTTTCTTGAAATTGTGAAGTCGCCCCCAAAGCGCTTTTCGATTGCAAGAGGAACTTGGTAGCTTCCATAATATCTAGCAAAGCCGCGAACCGCTAATTGTTGATTTTCTCTTTTAAACATCGGCTCAATAAAGCTCAATTCGCCTTGCAGATTGGCTCTTGAAACAACAGAGCTGTCGTTCATCAAGATACCTGTCCCTGCCATCAAGTTAAGGTTTAATTTTTGCCCTAAACCTCTAAAATTGTTTTCGCCAAAGCCAACAGACCCAAAGAAACCGGAAGAAGAATCAATACCAACCCCCAAGGAGATTTTCCCTGTTCTTTGTTCTTCGAGGGCGATATAGACGTTATAAAGCCCAGTTTGGTCGTCTTTTTGAAGCTCTCTTTGAACGTCTTTGAAAGCTTGTGTTCCCATGAGCCTTAAAATGTCGGAGCGCATAGTGTTTTCGTTATAAACGCTCCCCGGCTGCAAGAAAATATTTCTTTTTACGATAAAATCTCTTGTTTTATTGTTGCCATCAACAATAATGTCGCCTATGATGCCTTCATCTATTTTGATATTAACATAGCCGTCTGGGTCGTCTGAAACTTTTTCCACGCGAGCTAAGATATAGCCTTTTGAAGAATATAATTCTTGGATTTCTGTAATCGCTTCGTTAATTCCAAGGATATTTTGAGGTTTTCCTTTATATTTGTTCAAAATTTCCATAATTTCGCTTGTCGAAACGCTATTGTTCCCGACAAGGTTGAAGCCCGTGATTGGGGAATTTTCTTCTAAGATTAATCTTAATTTGACATTATTATTATCGATTTTGATTGGAAGCGCTCTTAGGTTTTGCGTGAAATAGCCTGTGGAATACAAGGCTCTTAAGTCTTGAGAGACGTCGTTTCTATTATATTGCGAGCCTTCTTTTGATTTCATTTGCTCTTTAATATAATTGACGTCTAATAAATTGTTTCCATAGATTTCGATTTCTTTGATGTAAACGGCATCTGAATCGCCGACATAAGAAAATTCGTTTTTGTTATAGTCGGAATAGATATTGTCGTCTTTGATTTCTTCTTCCATCAAGACTTCGTTGTCTTTTAAATCAGGAGAAGTTTTTGCTTTTTTCTTAAATTTAAATTTCGAAAAGAAGCTTGGCTTTTTTGTTTTTTCTTCGTTTTGGAGCATAAGCTCGCTTTGTTTGTTTAAAATTTCGTCTGTTTGTCTGTTTGAAAATGCGCCGTCATCTACATCTTCAAACATCGAAAAGGATTCTTTATTTAATGGTGTTTCTTTGAAATCAAATACTTTTTTTTCTTCAGAATTTTCTGTTTTGTTTTGCGTTTTCGACTCGGTTTTTGGGGCTTTTTCGTGTTTTTTGAAAATAGATTTTGTTTTGATGTTTTTTAATTTTTTAAATTCCGCAATGTCGATTTGTGCATTGCAAGAAGTTTGCCCAAAGTACAAGGACAACAAAGTTATTAAAATAAAAAATTTTATATGAATTTTTTTCATCTATTCCAAGTCAAGTCGAAAATATTTGTCTTATATCATTATACATTTAAAAATTTATAAAGCCAATAAATTAATAATATGAGATATTTTCTCGTATTTTCGAGCTAAAAATGTTACAAAAGTTTGCAAACTCTTGTCTAAATCTGGTCAGAATTCAATTATTATACTAATATTTTATTAAGATACTTCGCGGAGTTAAAATGAAAAAATTACAAATTTCAAATGCAAATAGAGCAATAATTGAATCTATTGTGAGGACGAGTCCAAAGTTCAAAGGAAACGAAGAGCTCATCGACTTGTTTGTGGATTCAATTTATAATAAAACCTATCTTTTAATGGACACTTTAAGAGATGAAGCTCGCCTTAAAAAGCATTTGAGCGCGATTTGCGATGGTTGCATGGAACAAATTATCAAAGAAAAACAAAAATATACTCAAACAACTTCTGTCTATAAGCAAATCGAAAGGCAAATGAGCCTAGAAGACAGTATTGTAAAGCTTAAAAAGACTTTGCTCGACGACCCGAACGAAGTGGAAGCTCGTTTTTCTAATTCAAATTCAAATAAGATTGTGAATTTGAAAGAAGAAATCCAAAAGTCCCAAAGATATGAAAACGTGGATTCTTTGATTGACCCTCTTGAATTTTGCCCTCAAAAAAGAGTGAGCGAAAGAACTGTGGAAAAATTAATTCAAATCGTAAAAACGATAGATATGAAATTTCCTCAAAAATCTTATTTCGAAATTTTTTCTCTAAGATATATAAAGCGCTTCAAGCAAGCAGAAATAGCGAGAAGAATGTCCATCTCGCAAATCGAATTGTCAAAAAGATTTGTTGAATTGATTAAGCTTGCAAAAGATAATATTTAATTTGTTTTAATTTAAAATTGTATAAATAGTGCAAAAATAGTTATATAAAACAATATCGAAAGTCCGGATAGGAAAATCAAAAGGAAGTTTTTCTTTGTCTTTTGGGGCACTAGGTTTTGCGCCAAAATGAAAATTGAATAAAGGATTGATAGAATAAGAAGGGCTAAATCGATTTTGCTTATGACAAAAACGCTAAAAGCAATAGGAATAGCGATTTCTTCTCTTAAATTGCTGATTAAAGAAAGGGGCAGCAAAGGAATTGCGCACAAAACGCAAACAACTATAAAATTAGCAAGAAAAATTTTATTAAATTTGTTCATTTTTAAATTTGTCTCCTTGAAAAGAATTTCTTCTTAACATTATTTTATCAATCATGTTTAAAATTTCAAATCTCCGATTTACCCATTTTGGGCAAATTGTGGTTTCGCTATAGCCGCTTCCCGCTATTCTTTGGATATTACAAGTTTTGGGTAAAATCTCTAAAATGTCGCAGACGATTTCAGAGTATTGTTCCATATCCATTAAATAAAACGGGTTTTCAAAATACATCTTAGCTAAAGGTGAATCTTTTAAGATTGTGAGCATGTGGATTTTTATAGAATCAATATTTAAATCTGCGAGTTTTTTTGCAGTTTCCATCATGTCTTTTTTGTTTTCATTTGGAAGCCCTAAGATTATATGCGCACAGACTTTTATCCCTTTTTCTTTTGTTTTTATGACTGCATTTTTAAAACATTCAAAATCGTGGCCTCTGTTTAAAAATTTTAAAGTCTCGTCTTTTGCGCTTTGAAGCCCATATTCAACCCAAGGCTCAGGATAAGACGAAATCAAATCGAGCTTTTCTTCGTCCACGCAGTCTGGGCGCGTCCCTATTGCGATTGAGACAATTTTATCAAATTCAAAGACGCTGTCATAAATCTTTTTTAATTTTTCAACATTTGCATAAGTGTTTGAATAAGATTGAAAATAAGCGATGAAAGCCTCTGCTTTAAATTGCGCGCTTAGTTTTTCAATCGAAGCTTGTATTTGGTCTTTGATTGAAATTTTTTGGTTACATCTTGAATATGAACCCACTTCGTCGCAAAAAAGGCACCCTCCAAAAGAAATTGTGCCATCTCTGTTTGGGCAATAAAGCCCAGCGTCAAGGGTGATTTTATAGACTTTTTTGTTGAAAGTTTCTTTTAAATATTTACTATAAGGGTAGTAGTGTTTTTCCATATTTCCTAAATATTTAAAAAGCGAGCTTTTGTTTAGCCCGCTTTTAAGTTATTAATTAAACTTTTCTTTTTCTTGCTGCTTCAGATTTTCTTTTTCTTTTCACAGATGGTTTTTCATATCTTTCTCTTCTTTTGATTTCAGATAAGATACCTGCTTTTTGAATTTTTTTCTTAAATCTTTTAAGAGCTGATTCGATATTTTCGTTTTCGCGAACGCGTACTTCTGGCATTGTTTTCACCTCCTTTAGATTTCGAGTATTTTGCGAACTTATCTTAACATTAACAAATTTTAAGGTCAACTAAGCTTGCTTAAAATAAAACATGTAAATAATAAAAGTTTACAATTTATTATATTTTATTAAAAAATTTAAATTTAATGTTATAATAAACTTGTGGTTTTCCACAAAACTAGTTTAATAAACAAAAACTAGAACGCAAGCATCAACTCGCGTTCTTTTTGTTTAAATAGGGTATAAGTATGAAAGAACATTTTAACAAAAGAGAATTAATCGAAACAATCACTCCTGTGATTGAAAACACTTGCATGAGATATAATCTTTTTCCTTTGGAAATTTCTTTGGACCACGAAAATTCCAGATGGTTTTTAAGAATTTTTATCTATTCTTCTGACCATAATGTATCTCATCTCGATTGCGAAAATCTTTCTCGCGGAATAGATAATCTTTTAGACGAGCTTATTCCTTTTAAATATTATCTTGAAGTTTCTTCTCCGGGGTTGGATAGAAAATTCAAATCAGAAAAAGAATATCTTGTCTTTAGAGGGCATGATGTCTTGATTAAATTAAAAAATTCTGTTGATGGAATAGACAAAAAAGCCTTTGGGGCGAAGCTTTTAGACTATAACGAAAGCTTTGGCATAAAAGTGGAATATGAAAATCAAGAATTCATTATTCCTATGGAAAAAATCCACTCCACAAGGCTAAACGACGAAATTTCAGTGAAAAACAAAAATAAACAATAAAAAGGAGAATAAAATGATTAAAATTGGAACAGCATTGTTTGAAGCGGCAGAACAACTAGAGCGCGAAAAAGGTATTTCAAAAGACGTTTTAGTGAGCTCTTTGTGCGACGCTTTAGTTGCGGCGTACAAAAAACACATCAAAGATAAAGATGCGACAAACGTAGAAGCAATTTTAGACGAACAAGCTGGCGAAATTGGCGTTTTCAGAACAAAAGTCGTAGTTTCTGATGTTCAAGACGAAGACTTAGAAATTTCTCTTGAAACAGCAAAAGAAATCGACGAAGACGTTGAATTAGACGACGAAGTAAAAATCGAAGTTACTCCTGAAAACTTTGGCAGAGTTGCTGCGCAAAGCGCAAAACAAGTTATCACTCAAAGAATTAGAGAAGCCGAAAGAAAAATGGTTTTAGACGAATTTTTGTCTAAAAAAGGTACTTTAATTACAGGTATTATCCAAAGAAGAACAGATAGAGCGGTTATTGTAAACATCGGAAAAACAGACGCTATAATGCCAACAAGAGAACAAATCCCAGGGGAATATTATAAACCTGGAAACAGAATTAGAGTCTTTGTTTTAGATGTAAAAGAAACATCAAAACTTCCTCAAGTAATCGTTTCTCAAGCGCATGCTGAAATTGTTCGCGAATTGTTTGAACTTGAAGTTCCTGAAATCGAAGATGGAATTGTTGAAATCAAATCTATCTCTCGTGAAGCGGGCTTCAGAACAAAACTTGCTGTTTGGTCAAACGACCCTTCAATCGACTCTGTGGGCGCTTGCATAGGGCCTCGCGGAACAAGAATTCAAACAATCGTTGGCGAATTGAAAAACGAAAAAATCGATATCGTAAGATATTCTGAAGACCCTGTTGAATACATTGTAAACGCGCTTTCTCCTGCTCGCATTATCTCTGTTGACATCTTAGCGGACGAAGAAGATAGACACGAAGCTTTCGTTATCGTTCCAGATGACCAATTGTCTTTGGCTATCGGAAGAGAAGGCCAAAATGTTCGCCTTGCGCATAGATTGACCGGTTGGAAAATTGATATCAAATCTGAATCTCAAGCAAGAGAAATGGAAAAAAGAGAAGTGTCAAACGACTACATGGAAGATGAACAACCTCAAGACTATGTAGAAGAAGAAGTTGAAGTTGATGAAATCGCAGATGAAGCAAAAGAAGAAACTTCTCAAACAGGAATAGATGAAGAAGATCAAGAATTTGAACAAGAAGAGGTAGCTGAAGAAGAACCTCAAGAATAATTCTTGGTAAAATAAAATGATAAATAAGTGGCTCTTTGGTTATTTTAATTTTTCAAAGAGCCACTTTAATATTTTAATTAAAATTATTTTTAAAAAATAGTTAATCTTCTATAATTCTGCCGTTAAATTGCTCAAGCATATCTTGGACTTTTGGGCTATAGTTCTTTTTTTCTGTCTTTTTTTCTTCCGTTTCTTCGTTTTCTCTGTTTTCATTTTTTTCTTCTGCTTTTGGTTGGTTAAAAGAATTAGAAGAATTGCTTACTTGTCCTTGAAAATTTTGCCTTTGTTGGGGTTGCCCTTGATTTTGGGGCATTGGTCTTGGAGCACTTGTGCTTAAAGGCTTTGTTGCTATAACTTTTGTATCTTGATTTATTCTAATGAATTCAGGTTCTAAATTTGGATAAGTCGCTTCAATTGCCGCTTTTAAAAGGTCAAAGCGGTTTGGCGACTTTGATTTTGTCAAAGTGTCGTCATTTAAAAAGCCCAAGATGAGCTTATTTTCTTTAATTCCAACAAGCTTTGCAACCCCTGAAAACAAGGCTCTTGTGGGGATTGACTTAATTGCATTTAAAATGTTTGCCCAAATTTGAGCGCTGTCTTGGTTTTGGGCGATTTCTTTTGGAACAATTGTATTTGGTGCTTTTTGCGCTTCTTGAGGTTCTTGAGGGTTTTTAATTTCTTGTGCTAAAGGTTCTTGCGTTTGCGCGCTTTGTTGTGCGGGCGCGGTTTCCATAGTTGGTGCTTGCGCAGTTTGTTCTATAGGTGCTTGTGCACTTTGACTTATAGGCGCTTGTGCCCCCAAGGCCATAGCGGAAGCAGTGCTTGTTTTAGGCTGCGCTATTGGAATTGAAGCGTTTTGGGAGGTTTGAGCTTGGTTTTGGACAATGATATTTTCTTGCCCCAAAGAAAGCTTACAAGAAGCAATGATTGCAAGCTCTGTCCAAAGATAAGGGTTCGTTGAAACTTTGATTTCTTTATAATATTCGATTAAAGTATTCAAAATTTTGATAATCTTATCTTTGTCAAAATTTCTTTCGTTATTTTTGATTTTTTTGATGTCTTCTTCAATCAAGGTTGTGAAATTTTTGATAGTTTCTTCGTTTTTTGAGTCAAGCGCTAGTATAACATTTCTCAAAAATTCTATAAAGTTTTCTGCAAGATTTCTTGGCTCGCTTCCTTTTGAATAGATTGTTTCTATTTTGACTAAAGAATTTTCTATATTTTCATCGTAAATAGAATTCAGTAAATCAAGCATTGTGTCAAAGTTGATTTTGCCTAAAAGTTCTTCAATGAGTTCTTTTGAAATTTCTTCTTTGACCCCTAAAATGCTCACTTGATCAAGAAGTGCAAGAGAATCTCTTAAGCCTCCCGAGACATTTTTTGCAATGGTGAACAAGGCTTCATCTGTGATTTTAATGTTTTCTTTGTCTGAGATTTCTCTTAATCTTTTTATGATGTCTTGGGTTGTAATTCTTCTTAAATCGAACCTTTGACATCTCGAAATAATTGTTTCTAAGACTTTATGAGGTTCTGTTGTGGCCAAGATAAAAATAACGTTTTTAGGAGGCTCTTCGAAAGTCTTTAAAAGCGCATTAAAAGCGTCGTTTGAGAGCATGTGGACTTCGTCTATGATGAAGATTTTATATTTGCCGTTAATTGGCGCATATTGCACTTGCGAGATTAATTCTTTTGCGTCTTGTATCCCGCGGTTAGAAGCCGCGTCGATTTCGATTACGTCCAGTCCTGTTGCGTTTGTGATATCCACGCAACTTGCGCATTTCTGGCATGGCGTCAAAGTTGGGCCATGTTCGCAATTTAAGGATTTTGCCAAAATCCTTGCTGTAGAAGTTTTTCCTGTCCCTCTTGGGCCGCAAAATAAATATGCATTTGCAATTCTATTTAATTCGATTGCATTAGATAAAGCCTTCACAAGGCTTTCTTGCCCAACTATGTCACTAAAAGATTGAGGGCGATATTTTCTGAAAAGTGGCAAGTAATTTTGTTCCATAAAATAATTATATAATCAACATGAAATTTTATAAAATGATTTTTTTATCATATAAATATATTAAAAATTTTTTTTTATACGCACAATTTTTTTAGCGCATTATAATTGTTTTATATATACTGCTACAATTTTGAGGAGCACATTATGGAGAATTTAAACGGAATTATCGTTCAAATTATCGGGCCTGTAATCGACGTTAAGTTTGACTCTGGCGTTTTGCCCGAAATCTATGACGCATTAGAAATTTATAGAGAAGACGGAACAAAGATCACTTTAGAAGTGCAACAATTGCTCGGAGAAAACACAGTCCGCGCTGTTGCGATGTCGTCTACTGATGGCTTGAAAAGAGGCATGGAAGTAGTAAATACTAAAGAACCAATCAAAGTTCCGGTTGGAAAAGGAATTTTAGGAAGAATTTTAAACGTATTGGGTGAGCCTGTGGACAACCAAGGCGAAGTCCAAGCGGAAGACAAATTCCCAATCCACAGACCAAGTCCAAAATTAACTGAACAAAATACAAATATAGAAATCCTAGAAACCGGTATTAAAGTAATCGACCTTTTGATGCCATATCAAAAAGGCGGAAAAATCGGCTTGTTTGGGGGTGCGGGCGTTGGAAAAACAGTTTTGATTATGGAATTAATCCATAACATCGCAGCACAACACGACGGCGTTTCTGTGTTCGGGGGCGTTGGCGAAAGAACTCGTGAAGGAAACGATTTATATAATGAAATGAAAGAATCGGGCGTTTTAGACAAAGTTGCTTTGATTTATGGGCAAATGAACGAACCCCCTGGGGCTCGTATGAGAGTCGGTCTTTCTACTTTGACATGCGCTGAATATTTTAGAGACGTGACTCATCAAGACGTGTTGTTGTTCATAGACAACATCTTCCGTTTTGTTCAAGCAGGTTCTGAAGTATCTGCCCTTTTGGGCCGTATGCCTTCTGCTGTTGGTTATCAACCTACTTTGGCTCAAGAAGTTGGTGAATTGCAAGAAAGAATTACATCTACAAAAGATGGTTCAATTACATCAGTTCAAGCGGTTTACGTTCCAGCGGACGACTTGACTGACCCAGCACCGGCCACTACTTTCACCCACTTAGACGCTTCTACTGTATTATCCAGAAACATCGCTTCTTTGGGTATTTATCCTGCTGCAGACCCTCTTGAATCTTCTTCAAGAGCGCTTGACCCACACGTAATCGGTGAAGAACATTATTCAGTAGCTAAAAAAGTTCTTGAAATTTTGCAAAAATATAAAGATTTGCAAGATATCATCGCGATTTTGGGTATGGACGAATTGTCTGAAGAAGACAAACTCACTGTGAACCGTGCAAGAAAAATTCAAAAATTCTTGTCTCAACCATTCTTCGTTGCGGAACAATTCTCTGGCGTAAAAGGAAAATATGTCAAATTAGAAGATTCAATAAAAGGCTTCAAAGAAATCATCGAAGGAAAACACGATGACCTTCCGGAACAAGCTTTCTATATGACAGGAACAATCGAAGATGTGCTTGAAAAAGCGAAAGCACAAGCTGTATAAGGGAAATTTTTATGAGTTTCGATATTCATTTAAAAGTAATAACTCATCAAAAAATCGTTTTTGAAGACGACATTGATGAATTATATGTACAAGCAAAAGATGGTCGCTTGGGAATTTTGAAAAATCACACTCCTTTGGTTTGTGCGCTTGATGTCGGAGTGGCAAAGACTGTGAAAGCAGAAAATTCGCAATGTATCGCTATCATGGGTGGTATTTTGCAATTTAGCAACAACGAAGCTACTATCTTGACAGATATCGCAGAGCTTGAATGTGACATCGACATAGCAAGAGCAAAACAAGCAAAAGAAAGAGCGGAAGCAAGAATAAAAGCAAAAGATGAAAATCTTGACATGGCAAGAGCCCAAATTGCGCTTGCAAAAGCTATTGCAAGAATTTCTGCGACAAGCAAAAAATTCTAAAAAATTTAAAATTTTTAAAATAAAAAGAGCGGTGAATTTGAATTTCAATCGCTCTTTTTTTTAATAAAAACGTTTATTATTCAGCTAATTCTAAAATTCTGTCTCTTACGACTGTTTTAGAGTCTTCGTTAAAGAATGTGCCGTTGTCTAATTGCACTTTTTCGCCGTTTGTTTTAATTACATAAACCGTAGGGAATCCTTGCACGCCATATTCTTGCATTAGCGCTTGGTTTTCAGGTTTTTCGCAATTTACATAAGCCACTGCTACGTTCTTTTTGATTTTGGAATCTTTAGAGATTTTGTTGTATGTAGGTGCGAAGCTTTGGCAGAAATGGCACCAATCTGTATAGAAAAATACAACAACAGGTTTTCCTGTAGCCTTTGCTTTTTCTAAGGTTTTTCCTTTGTCAAATTGTTTAGAGATAACGACTTTTTTGCCGCCATTGTCTTGAGAGCCCAAAGATGGGTTAAAATTCAAAACAGATAAAGTTAAAGCTGCAAATGACATTACAAGAGAAACGATTGTCATTACAACAAGAGCTCTGCATTTGCATTTTTTTTCGTCTTTTGAAGTTACTTCTTCAACGTTTTTTTCTTCTGACATTTAAAACTCCTTTTTGTCCTTTTTTCTTATTTAATCTATAACATAAAACTTTGTTTTTTAAAAGCTATTGTCGCTTTTTGTGATTTCAAGCAAATTTGAAAATAATTCAGAATTGAATAACACTGTGGTTGGCGAAAAAATCCCGTTTTCGATGAATGCCGATTTCGTGTTGAATAATAATTCTTCTAAAGTCGAAAAATCAGTATTTAAGACTTTATTTATTTCTTCAAAAAAGTTTTCATTTTCTTCAAGCGCATATTTTATGACGCTTGGGGGGATTTTGTCGCTTGTTAAAAATTCTCTTATACAAGCTTCTTTGCCTTCTATTTCTTCTTTGAAGCATTTTAAAAATGTTTCAAAGAAAGGAATGACATAAAATCCTCTTTTTTTGTCTACCCAAAGGGCAACGTCATAAGTTTCTTTATGGCTTGAAAAGCCTCCTATTGCATTTTCTAAAAAATCGGATTCCGAGCTATTTAACTCTTTGATTTTTAAAAATCTATTTTTTTCCACTTTTTCAATCAAGTTTGAAAAATCTTTCTTTTGCCCATCGAGGCGAAATTCGTTAAAATATTTAATCAATTCATCAACTTTTTTGTTTGTTGTTGTGATGAAGTTGCAATCTTCTTTAAGTTCAAAACATTCTTTCATTTTTTCATAAAATTCTTCAGCACTTTTTTCTAATGTTTTTCTTTTTTCTTCATTTTTAAAATAAGCACATCTTGAATCTTGGATTAAATGCTTAATTCCTTCTGTGGTTGCTTTGAATACATCGTGCTCTGAAATCACGTCGTGGACTTCTAGGATAAAATATGCTCCATTTAATTCCACAATTCTTGCTTCGATATAATCAAAGCGCCCAATTTGCTTTAGGTGGTTCATTTTTACCATAGGAATTAATGTCACATCTTTTTCTGATGTGATACAAGTGGTCTCAAAGCCATTTGATAAAATTTTATTTACTTTAAAAATACTCACAAAAGAATTTAAAAGAGCATTTATGATTTCGTCATAGCTTTTGTTGTTTCTTCTGAAATATTCTAAAACCCTGAGCCCGCTTTGCATTTTCATGTCTAATATGTATTCTATGACAAAGTTATTAAATTGCTTTGGGGTTTCGATTTCTATTTCGTTGATTTCTAAATATTTTTGAAAATCTTGAGACAATTCTTCGTCTTGCGCCAAAAAATCCAAAATGGAATCCATTGTTTGTCCGATTAAATTTAAGCTATCGACTACGCTAATCAATTTTCTATCCTTTTTAAATATATTAAGTATTCAATGTTTTTGCTCTTCGCGCCTTGGATTGGGCTCTCTATGAGCCCTAGAGTCTCAAAGCCTATGGAGTTTGCGAAATTTTTGATGTCCTCGATTATTTTTTTTCGCACTTTTTCTTCTTTGACAACTCCGCCTTTGTCTATGTCTTCTCTGTTTGCTTCAAATTGCGGCTTGATTAAAAGAACACAAGTTGCGTCTTTTGAAATTAAATTTTTGCAATTTTCAAGCACTTTTTTGATGGAGATGAAAGATAAATCCATCGACATAAAGCTTGGAAGCTCGTCTGAATCCTTAAAGACTTCTTCTTTTTTGCAATTTTTTACGTTTATTTTTTCAATAGATTTAATTCTTTCATCGTTTCTTAATTTCCAGGCTAATTGGTTGTAGCCGCAATCAAGCGCATAGACGAATTTTGCCCCGTGTTGAAGCATACAATCCACAAAGCCACCTGTGGAGGCACCCATATCTATACAAATTTTGTCTTTTAAATCGATATTGAAAGCTTTTATAGCTCCTTCCAATTTCAAGCCCCCTCTTGAGACATAAGGGATTGAATTTATTTCAATTTTTTTTGGTTTTTCCTTTGAAAAAAGCTGTTCTTCTGAAAAAAGTGTTCCCGCTTTAGTCACTAAAACATCATCTATTTTCACGTTTCCAGCCAAAATATTCGCGCTTGCTGCGCTTTTTGTCTCGAAAAAACCATGTTCAAATAAAATTAAATCTAATCTTTTTTTCATTATTCTTGAGTTAAATATTTTTCTTCTTGAAGTGCAACAGAGACAATCCTGTCTGACAAAATTGCTGCTTTTTTGATTGGGCCTAATGGTTCAAATTCTACCATTTTGATTTCTGTGGAATTGATTAAAGCTTTCAATTCGTCATATACTTTTTGAGCATTGTCAAAATATAAAACAAGAGGGCTTGCCATGTCTTTACAAAAAACCAAAAGAGCTGTTCTTACTTGAATTTTTCCTTGTAGATGTTGTTGTGCCATTTTTTTATCCTTTATGAAATACTATCTTCTAACCTAAAAAATTTTTTTGCATTTTTGCTTGTGATGTGCGCAAGTTCGTCGTATGGAATATCTTTGATTTTTGCGATTTCTTTTGCGCTAAAAGCAATGTATTTTGGAGAATTTTCTAACCCCCTAAACGGGTGCGGAGTGAGATATGGGCAATCTGTCTCAAGCATTAAATCTTCAAGATTGACCTCTTTTGCGACTTCTTTTGGAACAACCGCATTTTTAAATGTCACAACGCCTCCAAGAGCGATTTTAAAGCCCAATATAGTACATTCTTTCATAAACTCAACGCTTCCAGAGAAGCAATGCAAAAGTACGTTTTTAGCCTTTTGTTCTTTTAAGATGTCCAATGTGTCTTTGTGTGCGTCTCTATCATGCACCACTATTGGCAAATCAAGAATTTTTGCAATTTCTAGTTGAGTTATGAAACATCTTTTTTGAATTTCTTTGTTTTCTTTTGAATAATGGTAGTCGAGCCCGATTTCCCCGATGCCCACTACTTTTTCGTCCTTAGCCAGTTCAAGAATTTTTTTTGCGGTTTCGTCGTTGAATTTTTCGCAAAATTCTGGGTGCACACCCAAAAGCGCAAAAACATTTTCGTTTTTGTGGCAAAGTTCTAATATTGGTTCAAAATCCTCTTCGCCTGCAGCAGGGACGATTATTGTATCAACTCCTGCTTCTTTTGCTTCTTTTATAGCTAAAGCCGGGTTGGGTAACATATTTATATGTGCGTGTGTATCTATTAACATACAAATATTTTAGCACAATAAATTTGAATATAAAAATATTAAATATCTTGTTTGCTTTTCTTTTCTTCTATCCAAACCACGGTTCTTTCGAACAATGGTTTTGTGAAATCTTTGTTTTTTTCTTCTAAAAATGGGTTTGTCATATATTTATCGTAATAATCGGCTCTTTTTTGGATTTTATATGCAAGAGTTTTCATATATTTTAATACATTTAATATTTTGGAATTTTTCATATAAGCCTCCAAACTATTTTGTATTTTCATTATGCCAATTTTAAATTTTTTTAAATTGCACGATTGGGTAGAATTTGAATTAATAATTAAGTTGAGAATTAAAAATCGCACAAGGTATAACTCTTGTGCGATTGAATGTTTTGTTTTTGGGTGGGTTGGTTTGGGTGCGGACTTCGCACAGCGTGCTTTGGCTCCTGTCAAATCGAAGATTTGAAACGTCGCCCATCTAAGGTCTTCGTCCTGTCCGCCAATGCTCATCGCATTGCCGTCACGGACTTCGCACAGCGTGCTTTGGCTCCTGAGGAAATCAAAGATTTCCACGTCGCCATAGCTATGTCTTCGCATTATGCCACCCGTTCATCACGGCTGTCAAAATGCTCCGCACACTTTTAACCTCTAATGCCCAATTCTTTGATTAAGTTTCTATATTTTTCAAGGTTAGCGTTTTTCAAATATGTAAGCATACCTTTTCTTCTTCCAACCATAACCAAAAGACCACGTTTTGCTTGGAAGTCTTTTTTGTTTGATTTTAAGTGTTCTGTTAATTCAGAGATTTTTTGAGAAAGCATAGCGATTTGTACTTCGATGTTTCCGCTATCTTTTTCAGTTTTGCCGAACTTTTTAATAAGTTCTTGTTTGTTTTTCAAATTGATAGACATTGTTTTTCCTTTGTTATACTGATACTTTTGCCGCAAAATAGCGACAATATTGTTAAATATACAAAAAATATAAAAAAAATACAAACAAATTCTTTAAAAATTATTAATTTTTTAAGTTTTGTGAAGAATAAGCTTGCAAAGAGTTATTTTTCCTGTAAAATTAAGAAGTCAGAAATAAAAACATCTCGAATAACAACCCGCTTCAATTTTTCAAAAATTTGAGTGATTTTGTTATTCTTTTATATTTTTTAGATGTGAATAGTTAAGAAGAATAGAAATATTACAATAAGAAAGGTAATAAACGTGGAAGAAAACAATCAAATCCAACCGGAAGCAAAAGAAGAAACAAAAGCAACTGAAACAGTTGAAGAAACAAAAGCTCCTGTTGAAGAACAAAAAGAAGAAAAGAAATTCCAAAGAAGAGGAAAAAGAAGAAAAATCGAAACAGTTGAACCAACTGAATCAGAATGGAAAGAACAAGTTGTTCAAATCCGCCGTGTAACAAAAGTAGTTAAGGGTGGTAAAAAACTATCTTTCAGAGCAATTGTTATCGTTGGTAATAAAAAAGGTCAAGTAGGTATGGGCGTTGCAAAAGCTGCTGAAGTTATCATCGCTATTCAAAAAGCTGTTGCTGATGCAAGAAAAAATCTTGTTAGCGTACCTCTTTTCAATTCTACAATCCCACACATGATCACAGGAAGATCTGGTGCAGGTTCTGTTATTTTAAGACCAGCTTCAAAAGGTACTGGTGTTATCGCAGGTGGTGCGGTGAGAGCCGTTCTTGAACTTTCCGGCGTAGAAAACATTCTTTCTAAATCGTTAGGTTCTAAATCTCCTCTTAATGCTGCAAATGCTACTTTAAATGCTTTAAAAACTTTAAGACCATTTAAAGAAGTTGCTAAAGTTCGCGGCATTAGCGTAAAAGAAATGTTAGGACAAAAATAAGATTGAAGGATTATAAAAATGGCAGATATTAAAAAGATAAAAATTAAACAAGTAAAAAGCACAATCGGCGCTTCTGAAAAACAAATTAAAGTTGTTCGCGCTTTGGGCTTGAAGAAAAAAGACCAAGTGGTTGAACACTATGCTTCAGCTACAATCATGGGTATGGTAAACAAAGTTCCTCACATTGTTGAGATAGTAGACTAATTTAAAAAAGTAAATTTTAGGAAGGTAATAATATAATGTTAACTTTAGAAGATATTAGACCAAACGAAGGCGCAACACACGCTAAAAAACGTAAAGGCAGAGGTATCGCTTCTGGACATGGTAAAACATCTTGCCGTGGTAACAATGGTGAAGGCCAAAGAAGCGGAAATTCTCACAAAAGAGGTTTTGAAGGTGGCCAAATGCCTTCATACAGACAAATGCCAAAATTAAAAGGCTTCAAAAACAGATTTAGAGAAGAATCTGCAGCAATCAACGTTGCTAGATTGGCTCAAATCGAAGCTGAAGAAATCGATTTGGCATATTTACAAGCTACAAAAAAAGCTTCTTCCACAGCTGTCGCATTAAGAATTTTAGGTAATGGCGAAATTTCTAAAGCAATTACGGTTAAAGCAAGCTACTTTAGCCCATCTGCAAAAGAAAAAATTGAAAAAGCTGGTGGAAAGGCAGAATTAGTATAATGCAACAAAATATCGATTCAGATAAAGTTGTTCAAAATCTAATGGCAAGTTGGCAAGCGAGTGGATTAAAGCAAAAGCTTATATTCACTTTTGCCATAATTGCTATTTTCAGATTTGGCGCGCAATTGCCGATTTTTGGGATAAACAACCATGTTTTCCAAACTTTAGCTTCTGGCAACAACTTAATCGGCTTCTTGGATATGTTCTCTGGTGGGGCTTTAGGGAAAGTTTCAATTTTTGCGTTGGGGATTGGTCCTTTTATCACATCTTCAATCATCATGCAACTTTTGGCTGTAATCATTCCTAGTCTTGAAAAAGCTCAAAAAGAGGACGGCGAAGCAGGAAGAAGAAAAATCCAACAATATACGAGAATATTTGCTGTAGGGTTGGCTTTGTTTCAATCTATTATTTTTGCGCTTGCGCTTTATAAGCTCCCAGGGGCTATTTTGCCAAACGTAAATACTGCTTTGTTCTTTGTTGGCTCTACTGTTTCTTTGACTGCCGGTGCAATCATTGTTATGTGGCTCGGCGAACTAATCACAGAAAAAGGTGTCGGAAATGGCGCTTCTTTGTTGATTTTTGTGGGTATCATAGCTGGTATTCCTTTATATTGCGACAGAACCGCAACCCTAGTTGCGCAAGATTCAATGCTCCAAGTTGGGCTTTTGGCTCTGATTGCAATATTTTTAGCCACAATTGTTTTTATCATAATTTTGCATGAAGCAGCAAGAAAAGTGCCTATCGTTTCTGCAAGAAGGCAAGTCGGAAACAAAATTTATGGCGGTCAAAATACAAACATTCCTTTCAAACTTAACCCAGGGGGCGTTATGCCAATCATCTTCGCAATCGCGATTTTGCTTTTCCCTGCAACAGTTTTGGGGATTGTGCAACAAATGAAAATTGACAATGTCATGATTGCAAGCATTTTTGAAAAGTTAAGCTTAATATTTAGCGCAAGCTCTATTTATTATTACGTTATCTATTTTGTCTTAATCGTCACTTTGACTTTCTTTTACGCGTCTATCATTCCATCGATGCAACCAAAAGAAATCGCAAACAACCTTAAAAAATATGGTTCAGCTATTCCTGGGGTAAAACCTGGGAAGCCTACTGCGGATAAATTGAACGAAATTCTTACAAGAATTACTTTAATCGGTGCTTTGGCATTAGGGATTATTGCCATGGTTCCAACAGTAGCCACAAAAGTGACATCTATCACAACTTTCCAAGGCATTGGCGCAACAAGCCTTATCATTTTGGTCGGCGTTGCTCTTGATTTCATAAACCAAATCAAAACGCACATGCTTGCAAAAAATTATGAAAGCTTTTTAAAATAAGCTATAAGAGGTATAATAATGAAAAAAGTATTTATATTTTTAGGCCCTCCAGGGTCAGGCAAAGGGACTCAAACTTCTCGTTTGGCGGATAAATTATCTATTCCTCACGTGGACACTGGTTCTTTGCTTAGAAAAAACATTCAAGACGGAACAAAGCTTGGCATAATTGCAAAAGGCTACATCGACAAAGGTCAATTGGTTCCATTGGCGGTTGTGTCTGACGTTATTAAAGACAGACTTCAAAAAGACGATTGCAAAAATGGTTACATCTTAGATGGTTTCCCTCGCTCTGTTGAACAAGCTTATGAATTAGAAAAAATCTTGAAAGATATCGGCACTTTCTCTTTAAAAGAAGATGCAATGGCCGTATATTTTGATATAGACAACGAAGTTCTAATTCAAAGACTTATCAACCGTCGTTCTTGTCCAAAATGCGGTACAATCTATAATTTGATTTCTAATCCACCTAAAATTATGGATTACTGCGACATTTGCGACACAAAATTGACCCAAAGAAAAGACGACAACGAAGAAACTGCGCGTTTGAGATTTGAAACATACGAAAAAGAAACTGCTCCTTTGTATGACTATTTCAAAGAAATTGGCATTTTAAAAGAAATCAAAGCTGATAGACCAATCGCGGAAATTTGGGAAAATTTAAAAGACATTATTTTTGAATAAAAATAAAAAGTTTATCAATATAATTTATAAAAGAGCCCTATTTAAGGCTCCTTTTTTTTGTCTTTTTTCTTATTTTTCATGTCTTGTTTTTTGAATTTTAACTTTTCTTAACATTCTTTTTACTCATGTTATAACTACACTTTTTGTGGAATTAAATTATCAAAGACACTATTTTTATAAGGAAGGTAAATATTATGGGTGTAGGCAAAGAAGCATTACAAATGATGGCAAATTTATTCAAAAGCCAAGAATCTCAACAAATCGTTTCTTATGGGCAAGAATTAAAAAATAAAGCAATTGAAAACCTAGGAGAAGGCGCTACAGAAGAAGACAAAGCTCTAATCAATACAACAGTAGATAGCTTAGGCTCTGAACTTGCTTTTAGAGAACATGGCAGTATGTCAAATGACGAAGTTGTTCAATATCTTTCTCAAGGCGATAACGAACAAATTTCTCAAGCTTTATCGAACGCATTTTTGAACTCTGATGGTGTTACAGAAGATGGTGCATTTAGCTACGAAGAATATGCGACTTTAAGAGGCGATTTTGATTTAAGAGAAGCAAGCAGCTTGAATAATAACCATGGTCAAATTGTCACATCTGCGACCCACGAAAACCTTGAAAGCAGATCTGCTATAAATAACCCTGTTTCTGCGGCAAGCTATGACTATAACCAACACACTCCTGAAGAAGTTGAAGCTTTAAAAGAAGGCTATACAAAGC
>CAKURL010000029.1 GCA_934675685.1 uncultured Candidatus Melainabacteria bacterium
GAGCTTATGCTTTCTTTAATCGTCATTTCCCTTGTGGCGGTTGCGTTTTCGCCTGTCGTCACAAAAAAATTAAAAAACCAAGAGATAAATTCCTCTCTTGCTCCAAACGAGCTCCCTGTGGGCACAATAGTAGCATACCTTGGGCAAAATGCTCCAGAGGGTTGGCTTATGTGTGATGGAAAAGAATTTTCTGAAACAAAATATCCAAAGCTAAAACTTTTTTTGGGGAAAAATAAAACTCCAAATTTAAGAGGATATATCCCAAAAGGCGCAACAGAAGAGGAAAACAAGTAGGAAAAAAGAGGAAGGATTGAAGAAATATGTATAAAAAAGTTTTAATTATGGGCATGACTATTTTAAGTTCATTAAATTTTTGTTTTGGAGCAAATATTCAATGTTGGGAAGAATATAGAACTCCGTGGGATAGTCAAGTTACAAGTAATTACGAAAAAAATAGTAATAATTTTTCTGCGAGCGATTCTAAGCTTTATAATACCTTAAAAAGCAAAGCGACAGTTATTTTTGTTGGAACCAAAGGCGCATATAGTGGTGGTGCTACGAGTGAAAGTAGTTCGGCGATTAGTGCAACTTATATAGGGAGTCCATATTGGGGACGTTCAAATTCATCGGGTATTATTTTGAATTTCTGCGCAGTCTTCAACGATTCCGGCTCAAGCTCAACCTCCTCTTCTACAAGCTCCACCGCAGCTGTGAATTACATAATTAAAGCGAAATAAAATTTTCATGTTATTTTGTGTTTTGATGTATGGAGGGCTTAAATAAAACCCTCCCTTTTTTTATAAAATTTCACTTGCCAAAGCCACAAAATCGCCATTTTTTCTTGCGATAGAATAATATTCGCTTTTCAATTTCTCCTCTAGCCCGCTTTCAAGGGAGACTAAGGAATTATATTTTTTAGAATATGCAAAAATGTTTTCTAAATTGTCTTTGTTTTTTAAAATTATGTCATAATTTTCTTGGTCTTTTTTAAATTCGTCTATTTTGAGGCCCGACTTTTGGCACAATAAAGCCTCTGTCGCCTCTTTTTTTGAAATTTGAAATCTATTTAAATAAGAATTATCAAAATAATAAATTATTTCATTTTTGTTTTTGGTAAGCTCCATCTCTGAATTTTCTTTTTGTTCTTCTATTTTTTCTTCAAGAGCCAAAAAATCGCTATCTTTGATGAATTTTAAATTACTTTTTTTATCAAGAGAAATGTTTGAAAAATTGTTGTCTTTTAAGATTTTTAAAGTTTTTCTATAGTTTTCTTTTTGGCATAAAATTATGATTTTGTTATTTGAAATCTCTTGGAAAATGTCGTTTTTAGAGATTTTTGGGTTATCAATCCCAAGAAAAAATAAAGTGTTTTTTATATTTTTTTCTTTTAATTTTTCTTCGATTTCTTTTTGTGTTTTTTCCAGTTTTTCAATTGAAGAATAGGGGCTTAAAAAAAGAGTGATTTTTTTAAATTTATTTGTCTTAAATTCGCTCAAGGACAAATAATCGGGCGAAGTTTCGTTGTATTTTTTTAAGAAATTTTTGAGCTCCAAATTAAACAAAATGTTTGGGTAGAAATTTTTCTTCTTTAGCGCAAAAACGACGCTTTCGAAGTTTTCTTGCTTGATTTTATAAGGAATTGGCTTTTTTATTTCTTCTTTTATTTCAAAAATATTTTCGAAATTTTCCATAAAATTTTTGTCTAAATAGCTTAATTTCGCGCTTTTAATGTCCTCTATGTCTTTTATTTCGTTTTTGAGCTCGATATGATACATATCCTCTTTTGTGAATTCTTTTGTAAAATTTTTTTCTAAATTATAGTCTTTTATTTTTGCTTTTATGTCTGAAATTTGGATTTTAAATTTTTCCAAAGTAGGATAGTCAAAATACAAATACACCGCCCTTTTTTGGTTGTTGAAGGTTTTGATTTGTTTTGAAAATTTCATTTTTAAAAGCTCTTCAAAAACGTTATTTGTAAATTTTTTCATTTTTGAAATGTTTGTATTTTGCGCAAAGTTTAAAGAAATAAATGTGTCATAATTTAGGTCATAATTTTCGTCAAACTCCACAATCACAGCGTTTTCGTTCAAATTTTCGTCGCCTTTTGGAATTTTTGCCATTTTTGATATCACAAAGTCGATTTTTCTATCTGCTTTTTGGATAGCTTTTTCTTTTTGAAAAAGCGCTGTTTTTAAATATATGTTTAAGTTTTCGCTAGATGAAACGCACAAAATATCTTTAATCTGGTTTATTTCTAAAAGCTCGTTTGTGATGTTTTTAGAATAAAATTCGTCGATGAATTTAGCGTTTTTGTTTGGAATTGTGATAGAAATTTTGATGTTATAGTTTTCTTTGCTTGAAAAAAGAAAGCAAAATAAGCCCAAAAGCAAAAAAACCGCCACAAGCACAAAAGCAAAATATAAAACATTTTTATTTTTCAAATTCAATTATCTCGTCCCCCGCTTTTAAATTTTCTATTTCTATTTTTTCGTTTTTTCCCGTTTCTTTGTTTTTCTTGAAGGCATAATTTTTCCCATCTTCGCTTTTTATAAATTCAACAGGGACAAAAACTTCTTTGTTTTTTAAATCTAAAAATTCGACTTCGAGGCTTTCTCCTTCTTTTAAATTTGGATAAAATTTATCAAGCGAAATTTTGATTAAATATCCTCCTTTATCAAGGCTCGAAGGAAAAATATGCTCAATTGTCCCTATAAAAATCTTTCCTTCTTTTTTTACTTTCACTTTCGATTTGAGCTTTAAATTTTTTAAAGTCTCAAAATCCACAATTGTCTCCACTTGTGTTTTTGTGGAATTTCCTATTTTATAGACGACTTGGCCCACGGAGGCAAATTCTCCATAATTAATATTTTTTTCTAAAATCACTCCGTCATAAGGGGAGAAAATTTTTGTATAAGAAATTTTTTCTTGGATTTGGTTTAAGATTTTTGTTTGGATTTCAATTTCTTTGTTTGTGGTCTTAAGGTCAAAATATGCTTCTTCCCAGTCGTTGTCTGAGATTGCTCCGGATTTATGCAAAATATCCATTCTTTTATAATAATTTTTTGCTTTTTTGGATTTTATCCTATATTGCTCAAGCTTTTGTTTTTCTTCTTCGAGCTTTAGGTTATACGTGCTGCCGTCGTTTTTTGCTAAAAGCTCTCCTTTTTTGATTTCGTCTCCTTCGGAAAATGGCAAATATGTCACAACCCCTTCTGTTCTAAAGCTCAAAGAGCTTTTGTTTTGAAAAACGACGCGCGCGAAGAATTCTTTTTTGTTTTCTTTGACGATAAAAGTTTTAGGCTCTCCTTTTATTTCTTTTTTCGGTTTTTGAGCTTCATAAATATGCAATTTTGAAGAAAAAAACAGCACCAAAAAAGCAATCAATAAAACTCTCAAAAAACTCTTCATATCAAAATTTTATTAATTGATTTTAAAAAATATATTGCCAAACTAGGCTAATTGCTTTGGATTAAAATGAGCCCATTGGCTTCGACATCTTGATTTTGTTCGGTTTTAGAAAAAAGCATTGCTAAATTTTCTTTATAATTATAGCCCCAAGTGCCCAAAAAGACCTTTTCTCCGGTTTTCTTTAAAAGATAGCAATAAACTATAATTACATCTTCGTTTTGTGCGCTAAAGCCTACTGGGATAATGTCGTAGCGATATTTTACAAGTTGCAATTTTTCCCAATTTAGATAATATTCTCTAATTGCTTCGTCAAAGTTTTCGAGCTTAATAAGCTTTCCGCTTTGGATTTCAGGAAGAAAATAGATATAAAGATAAGTTTTATAAATCCCCCCAAACAAAGAGCCCACTTTTTCTTTCACAAGTAGCTTCTTGCCATCTTTGCTCCAATCTACGATATTTAGCCCTCTATATAAATTTGGGTAAATTTCCCTCGTACCTGCTTCTAGGATTGGCTTTCTTTCTTCTTGTTCTTCGTGGAATTGTAAAATTCTATTTTTTTTAGATTTTGTTTCGTCTAATTTTTCTACATATAAATTAGACGAAATCTGGTTTGAATTTGAATTAAAATAATATTTCACATAAGCGCCATATTGGACGTCGTTATCCGCAACAAAAAAAGGCACCAAGACCAAATCTTTTTTGATTGTGTCGATATTCACTTCTCTTTTTGCGGGCGGATAGTTGTATTTTTCAAAAACGTATTCGGGCTTTGGATAAATATATTTGTCGTCGCTTTCTTTGGGCTTGAATTCGGGCAATTCCCTTTCTTCTAAGGGGACATTTTTTGCCTTTGCTTCGTATTCTTCTTTGGTTTCCACCATGTGCTCTATTTTTGGCTTTTCTTTTGTTTTGATGTGGAGGATTTCTTTGATTTTTTTTGAATTGATTTTGTTTTCAAAGCCAAAAGAAGCTTGATTTAAAAACAAAAAGGAAATTAAAACCCCAAGTGCAAAAGAAATTCCGAGCTTTTTCAAAACTAGACCAAACCTTCTTTAAGGGCAATTATCGCCGCTTTTGTTCTATCTGTTAAGTATAATTTTTGCAAGATGTTGTGCACATGGGCTTTTGTGGTCGAAATGGAAACGACTAATTTTTCAGAGATTTCTTGGTTTGAAAGCCCGTCCACAATGAGTGCCAAGACTTCCAGTTCTTTTTTTGTTAAGCCATATTTTTTGTTTGCGTCTTTTTGATTTTTAGAAGCAATAATAGGGGAATTTGCTCCTTCTTGAATGTTTGATAAAACCACTCTTGCGATTTGAGAATCGAGCCAAGCTGCGTGCTCAGAGACAGTGTCTATCGCATTTAGAAGGTTTTTTGAGGACGTTCCTTTCATGATATAACCATCGGCACCTGCTTTAAAAGCCGCAAAGATGTCATCTTTGTCGTCTCTTGAAGTAAACATTAAAACAGCGCTTTCGAGCTTTAATTCTTCTTTTATTTTTCTTGTGGCGCTTATGCCGTCCATCTTGGGCAACCCAATATCCATCAAAATGACGTCCGGGTTATATTTTTGCGCCATTTGTACACCTTCTACACCATCTTTCGCTTGGGCAATGAGGTTGTAGTTTGGAGTGTTTTCTATCATCATAGAAAGCCCCATTCTCGTGAATTCATGGTCTTCTACGAGCAAAATGTTTAATTCTTTAGTTGTCATAATATTACCTTGCAATCATTAATTGTGTTTTTGAGCTCAAAAGCAAAAGTGCTGCCTTTGTTTAAGGCGGAATTTACATATATTTTGCCATCATGCGCTTCTATTATTTGTCTTGATAAATACAATCCAAGCCCAGTTGAAGTCGAGCGTTTTTGGTTTGTTCCTTGAGAAAATCTGTTGAACAATTTTTCGCAATCTTCTTTTGAAATCCCGATACCGTTGTCTTTCACTTCGACTTTTAAATCTTTATCTTCTTTTAAGATATTCACTTCCACTAAATTTGCGCTTTGAGAGTGATTTAGGGCATTTCCTATTAAATTCATAATCACTCTTCTGATTTCATTTTTGTCTGCATTGATGAAAAGTTCTTTTTCTTTTGAATTTATTTTAATTTCAATTTCCAGTTTTTTGGCTAAGGGCTTTAATTCTTCTAAACATTCAAAAACAAGCTTCACTATGTCAAATTTTGTCTTGCAAAGATATGTTTTTCCTGCTTCATATCTATAAACTTCAAGCAAAGTATTCACAAGGCCTAGCATGTCTTCTGAACTTTTTTTCATGGCGTCAAAAAGCTTCTTTTGGTTTTGTGTGATTGAGCCTAAAGATTCATCTAAAACAAAATCGAGCCCAGAGATTGTGGCTAATAGTGGCGTCCTTAGGTCATGGGTCAAAGTCGCGATAAAGTCGTCTCTTAGGCGCTCTGTTTCTTTTTGATATGTAACATCTCGAACGACAGCCACAAAAAAGTTGGAATTTTCGTCTTTCACAGGTGCAATAGAGATTTCGACGGGGATTTTTACATCTTTTTCATAGTTGATTAAAATATAATTTCTTAAAAAGATATTTTCTTTTTTGTTTAATTTTGCGATTGAAAATTGATTTTTCTCGGACACAATGAGCTCAAAAAGATTTTTCCCCAAGAGCTCTTTTTTGTTTTGCCCAAAGAGGTTTAAGGCCGCAAAATTCAAGCTTGTGATTTTGCAATCAGAATCAAATAAGATAATTCCATCGGCGCAATTTGTGATGATTGCGCTTAATTTAGAATTTATTGTGCTGATTTCTTTTGTTCTTTGTCCGACTTTGATTTCTAAATCTTTTGAATAGCTCTCTAGCTTTTTGTTTGCGATTTCCAATTCTTCGATTTTTTGTCTTAATTCTTTTTTTAACCTTGTTTGATAAAGCGCATTTTTAATGCTGATGACTAAATTTGTGTTGTCCCAAGGTTTTTCTATATATTTAAAAATCCCGATTTCATTTATCGCCCTAATTGCGTTTTCTTTGTCTGCATAACCTGTTAAAAGAATTGTTGTGATTGTGTCTTGGATTTTTTTTGCTTGGCTTAAAAATTCGATACCGTTTAATTTAGGCATGATAAAGTCGCTTATGATTAAATCGACTTCGTTCTCTTTTAAATATTCAAGAGCTTCCAAGGGCGAATTAAAACAAGCAACATTTGAAAAGCCCTCTAGCCCCAAGAGCATACTAATAGTCTTGGTGACCATGGCTTCGTCATCTACAATAAGTATTTTACCCAACTTATCCATAATAAAAAGATAAAATATTTTTCGATTTTTTACAAATTGTTAACAAAAATTTAAATTTTCGAAATAAAAGCAATATTTTTCTTTCACATGTTTTGTTATGTGTGGTAGTGTAATTGTATGAATGAAAATTTATAACAGTTCACGCAAAATTATAAATTTTTACTTTAGGATAAAATGAATATTAATTTAAACAACTCGAATAGAAGCTTTAAATTAAGGCAGGGCGCAAAAAGCGCACCAGTTCAAAAAAGCTCTCTAAAAAATTACGGCGGCACAAGATTAGCTTTTAGAGGAGAAGAAAAGCCTTCAAACTCTTCTTCTGATTTAACTCAAAAGAAAGACGAGCAAACAAAGAAAGCTTCAATTGCAAAAAACGCAATTAAAACTGCAGCCGTAGTCGCAGGGGTTGCTCTTGCTTATAAAGGCGGAAAAAAGATTATAAATGCACCCAAGAAAAACGCTACTCAAAACATAGATTTCAATGAATTAAAAAGACAAGCAGACGGGCTTTTGGGAAAAGGCTTTTTTGATGAAACCTTAGACAAAGCAGGCTGGAGCGACACATCTAAAATAAAAGAAACAACTTTTTTAGAGGATATAGGTTCAACTTTATTAGATATCCCAGGGGTCGTTTTAGATGCTGCGAACACAATAGCCCATAAATTCAACATTCAAACAAAGCCTGATGGAATTTTAGGCAAAAGAGCAAAGGCGCAAGAAGCTTACGAAGCAAAAAATTTAATTTTAAATATTGTTGGGCAATTTGATAAATCAAAAGGTAATGAAGAAGAATTTGCAAAAGCAATTGCAAAAAACATCAACCACACTAATCCAAATTATAGAACCAGAGACGAAAGAGTTTTAAACCGTTTGTCCACTGGGTTCGTTTCTGCGTATTATGCCGGAAACGATTTTTATAATATTTCAATGCTTAAAAAAGATGACAAAGAAGAAGCTGAAAAATCAGCTAAATCAAGAAGAAAACAAGAAATGTCCAGAATGGCTCTAAATGCTGGAATTTCTTTCTTCACTTATGGCGCATTAGATAAATATATCAAAAATAGCAAAATCGGAACAATCGCTTCTGCTGGTGTTTCTGCGCTCTTTGCAGAAATCGTATCAAGACTCATGTCTGGAACTCCTCTAAAACCTCTAACTCCAGAAGAAGCAAAAATAAGAGCTCAAAAAGGCAAAAAAGAAAAACTTGAAAAAGCTCCTGAATTAAAAGAGCAAGGAGCTCAAAAACCTCAAAACTTTAAAGGTAATATCGAATCTCAAAACAACATCTTCAAAGACTTTGCAAAGTCTGACGGCACTTTTGCTGCCCTAGATGAGATGAATAAAATCGAGCAAAAAGAAGAAGCTAAACCTAAAAAGAAAAAAAGTAAGTTCTTAAAAATGTTGGCTGGGGCTTCAATGCTCTTTAGCGCATACTATCTTTTGAATAATTCTTCTAAAACAAGCGGAATGATAAAAGATTTCTACAAAAAAACAGGACTTTCTTCTTTGAAGAAATTTGTAAAAACAAAAAAAGTAGAAATCGATATGGATAAATTAAAAACAAACTTGGGCGATTTGCAAAAAGCAACTACACCAGAGGGCAAAAACTTAGCTCAAGAATTAGGTTCAGATAAATTATTGGAAACTTTCTCTGATATGATGAACACCTTAGAAGCCAAAGGAAAAGTCCAAAATGGCAAATTGGAAACTACAAAAGATAGGTTTATAATCGCTGCTTTATATAATGGCTTTGCGAAAATGGGAAATACAATTGCTACAATTTTATCTATCCCAGGAAGAATTGTGAAATTTGGAATAGATAAAGTTGCCCAAGCAAATGGCAAAGCTCCAGTTCAAAAAGCGCCAAACCCTGTTTCGTCATACACAAAAAGTGCTGTTATGCTTGATAAAATTATTGAACAAAATAAAGCAAAAGGCGCAGCTGAAACAATAAAAGATATTACAAAAAATGTCCAAGACGTCAAAGCAGTCGAGCTTGAGATGAGCGATCTTGCAAGCGATTGCAGGACCATGGTTACTGCTGTATCTACTTTCTTCTTTGTAAATGACTATAGAAATAGAGTTTTGCTTGAATCAGAAGGAAAAGATATTGAAGGCGCAAACGCAGAAGTTAAAGAACGCCTTGCTCATAAAGCATTCAACTTTGTATTCAACGGTACTTTGATGAACGTATTTAATAAGATGTTCCAACCAATCATCAATAAGAGCCTAATTGCCGCAGGCGCAGTTGCTGCGATGACAGAATTCTGTAACGAAAACTTGATTAGAAAATCAATCTGCTCTCCAGCAAAGAAAATGGAATCTAAACAAGCAATCATAGACTACGACGAAAAACAAACAAACAGAAAAGGCATCTTGGGTTCTTATACTAAATTCTTCAAAAAATTGACAGGCAAAAAATCCATTGTTGAAAAAGCCGGAAAATAATTTCAAAGCTTCTATAACGTAAAGATATATAAAGATATTAATTTTAGTGTTTTTGTGATAGTATTTCTTTAGTAATACTTAAAGAGAGAATAAAATGGAAACATTAACACTAGAAAATATGCTTAAAACAAGCGTTGAAAAAAATACGCCTCAAGCAATCAAAGAAGATAAAATTTTTAATTATAACGATAAAAATGCTTTCACTTTCAAACTAACAAAAGAATTAGTGGAAAAGCTAAATCTTAAAACTTGGTTTATGGGATATAAAAAAGAAGCCCTTGTCTCAACAGCGGGAATTAGAGGCCCCCAAAATATCCTATATCCTCACGACACAAGATTTCCAATCAACACAATAGGTATCACATTGGCGACTTTGGCCAAAGCTTTAGTGTTAAAAGAAAAATATCCTAACCAAAAGCTTGTAAAATTAGTTGGTTGCGAAGTTCGCTATAACTCTAAAACATATCTTGATATCATAGCAAGAATTCAAGCGGCACTTAAAATTCAAACTTTGACTCCGGTAGACCGCCAAACTATTCCTATTTGGCTTGCTTCTTTTTTGGCTTTCAAATTAGACCTTGTGGGCGCAGAATATATCACATCTTCCCATGGTATCTCTGTTAAAAACGCAACAAAAGACTTAAATAACCAAGGTTCTCAATTCTTGCCAAACGAAAGCATTGAATTTGTAAATAAAATCGAAGAAATTCTTGATACGGTGGATAAAAAAGGTTTTTATGAAATCGAATTTTCTTCTTCAGAAGATGAATTAATCGACGAAAAAACTATGGAAAAACTAAACAACGGCATCGATTTATATTGCGAATATTTGACAAATGGCGTTGCGAACATTAAAAATGTTGAAAAAATCAAAAATTTCGATAAAAAAATCGTAATCGATTCGGTGGGCGGCTGCGCATATAATTCATTATCAAAAATCTTGGCAAAACTAGGGATTGAAAAGACTTTTGACTGGTTAAACACCGAAGAAGACCCATTTTTCCATGAAATTGGAAAAGACATCAAAAAAGATAAACAAGGTAATGACGTTTTCTATGATTGGTCTTTAGACGTTACAGTTTTAGGAAAAGATAAAGACGGAAAAGAATATTTCCCTGTGGTGAAGTCTTTAAATTATGGCGAAAAATTAAAAGATTATCCTTTAAACACAGTTGTTTTAATTACAGACCCAGACCACGACAGATTAAACATTGTTCAAATTGTTTCAAAAGACAAATTAGAAGAAATCAAAAAAGCTGGTGTGGATTACGTTGAATTAGATGAAAACAGAATTTTGTGCATATTTTCTGCAAACCAATCTTTCTTGATGATTATGGATTATTGGAACAAATCATTGGAAAAAGACGAAAAAACTTCATATTTCATGGTGAAAACCACAGCTTCTTCAAGAGCTTGGGACGAATGGGCAAAAAACCAAGGCATAAAGGTGATTAACACTCCTGTAGGCTTTAAAGAAATCGCGGGAGCTATCAAAAAAATTGAAGCTCAATATGAAAAAAATACTCAAAATATCACAATCTTTGATATTTTCAACAAAAAAGTTGAGCTTTCATCTAACCCAAGAATGATTTTTGGGGGCGAAGAATCAGGGGGCATGATTATAGGGACAATCGAACCTATTAAATCTTTAAACGGTAGAGTTGCTCTTGCGATGAGAGAAAAATCCGCAACAGAAGCAATCATCGTGGCTTCCGCTCTTGTTTCGAGCCTTGATATAACATTAGCTGAAAACTTAAACAAAATTTATGAAGATAATAACATTATCTCAAGATATGATGTTCGCGTGGATATCGCATATTATAACGAATCAGAACCGGATATCGACAAATTAAAAGAAGCAAAAGTCTTAGGCGAAGCAAAAAGAACTAAAAACGACATCTTCTATCTTGCTTTAGCTATTAAAAAATTCGAAGGAAAAATCACAATCGAACAAATTAGAGAAATTCTATCTTCAAACTTCTCTGAATTAGATTTTTCAAACCTAGAAGATGTGATTTTTGTGGGCGATGGTACATATTTGCTCTTTAGTGATAAATTTGTCGAAATCAGACCTTCTGGAACAGACGCAAAAACAAAAGCTTATGCAGGAGGAAAAGACAAAGCTGAGCTTATTAAATATGCAAATGCTTTAGGAAACTTTGAAGGCAACTTGAATGAAACATATAAAAAATATGTTTCAGAAGAAGAGGTTTTGGCTTCAAAAGAAAAATCATTTGAAATTTACAACGAATATGCGCAAAAAGACGAAGACAAACGCGAATTTCGAATACCGGAATATAACTTTTAGAAACTTCAAGGAGAAAATATAAAAATGACGCAAGTGGAAAATAATCAAAATAATAGCTCTGCTCAAAGCATTAGAGAGGGCAGAATTCAAAAATTGACAGATTTAATCGATATGGGCGTAAATCCTTATCCTTATACTTTTGACAAGACTGCAAACGCAAAAACTTTGCAAGAAAAATATGAATCCCTAGAATCCGGAGTGGAAACGCAAGATATTTATTCTGTTGCAGGGCGCGTTATGGCGATTAGAAACACAGGCATGTTTATCGACCTTATGGATTCAACAGGAAAAATTCAAATTTTCTCTCACAAATCTAATTTGCCTGAAGAAAAAATGAAACTTTTGAAATTAATCGATGTGGGCGATATTGTGGGCTTCACAGGGACAATCAGAAGAACTCCAAGGGGTGAACTTTCAATCAAAACTACTGATTTAAAATTATTATCTAAGTCTTTGTTACCTCTTCCTGAAAAATTCCATGGGCTTACAGATGTCGAAGTGCGCTACCGCCAAAGATATTTAGACATGATTGTGAACCCCGAAGTTAGAGAAACTTTCAAAAAAAGAAGCCTTATTATTCAAAAAATCAGAGAATTTTTGGCTCGAGATGGGTTCATGGAAGTCGAAACTCCAACTCTTCAAACTACCGCTTCTGGCGCGAATGCTCGTCCATTTTTCACTCACCACAATGCCTTAGAAATGGATTTGACTTTAAGAATTGCTCTTGAATTATATCTTAAAAGATTAATCGTGGGTGGCGTTTCGGAACGTGTTTTTGAAATCGGCAAATGCTTTAGAAACGAAGGCATAGACACTCGCCACAACCCAGAATTTACAATGATTGAGCTATATCAAGCTTATGCAGATTATAATGACATGATGACATTAACTGAAAACATGGTAGCTTATGTTGCTCAAGAAGTTTTAGGAACAACAAAAATCAAATATGGCGAACACGAAATCGACTTAACTCCGCCATGGGATAGAAAAACTATGTTGGGTTCAATCAAAGATGAAACAGGGGTAGATTTCTTGGAAGTCTACACAGCGGACGAAGCAAGAAAACTTGCACAATCGATAAATGTACATGTAGATGAAAACATGAACTGGGGTCAAATCGTGGAAGCTGTGTTTGAAGAAAAAATCGAGCCAAGCTTGATTCAACCTTGTCACATCATTGATTACCCTCGTGAAATTTCGCCTTTGGCAAAAGTCCACAGAGACAACGACCGCTTGACAGAACGTTTTGAAACAAGAGTTAATGGCTGGGAAATTGCAAACGCGTTTTCTGAATTGTCTGACCCAATCGACCAAAGACACCGTTTCGAAGCTCAAGCTTTGGCAAAAGCGAACGGAGACGAAGAAGCTATGGAAATCGACGAAGATTTTATCAATGCTCTTGAATATGGTATGCCTCCAACTGGCGGTATGGGCATGGGTATAGATAGATTAGTTATGTTGTTGACTGATTCTCCTTCAATCCGCGACGTAATTGCGTTTCCAACTATGCGACAATTAAATAAATAAGAAATATGAGGAAGATTTATGAACGAATTGCTTGAAAAATCTAAAAGAAACGTAATTTGTATCAAATGGGGCGACAAATTTGGCGCAAATTATGTAAATAGTTTATACAAAATGGTAGAGCGCAATTTGACTTTGCCGCACCGTTTTGTTTGCTTCACGGATAACTCAGAAGGCTTTTTAGAGGGTATCGAAGTAAGGCCTTTGCCTGAGCTTCACGACGAAGGTTTGCCTGAAAAAGCTTGGAAAAAATTAGGCTTATTTACAGACCAATTAGCCGACCTTGAAGGCGAAGCTTTGTTTTTAGATTTGGACGTAGTAATTCGAGACAACATTGATTGCTTCTTTAGGCAAGAAGGCGAATTTTATATCATTAAAGACTGGGATTTTCCAGACGACATCATTGGAAATTCTTCTGTTTTTAAATTCAATGTTAAAAAACATAAAGATATCATTGAAAACTTTTATAAAGAAGGAAAAGATATTCGCCAAAGATATAAAAACGAGCAAGCTTTCTTGTCGCACCAGATGAACGACAAAGGGATTTTGAAATATTGGGATAGATCTTGGTGTGTTAGCTTTAAGAGAAATTGCTTGCAACCTTTCCCTTTGAACTTCTTCAAGGTTCCAAATGACCCAAAAGAAGCAAAAATTATCATTTTCCATGGCCGCCCTACGCCAGAGCAAGCGTATAATGGATTTATGGGAAAAGGTGGCTTCAGATATGTCAAACCTACAAAATGGCTTGATAAATATTGGTGCAGAAACGTTTAGTTAAAAAAGAGGGTTCAAAAGCCCTCTTTTAAATTTTATAAATAGTTCTTGACTATGCGCTTTTCTCGGTGTATTATTAATACACAATTGTTTGTTCAATTGGACTGTGAAAAGGAACGAAGCGGATCACCTCTCGAAATTACTCAATGGTTCGTAATTTCTCGGCAGAGTACCACAGTTTCAAAGGAAAAAGTCAGAAAATTAAATAATTCAATTGGGCCTGTGGCGAAATTGGTAGACGCACTAGATTTAGGATCTAGCGCCTTCGGTGTGAGAGTTCGAGTCTCTCCGGGCCCACCACTAAAACCACTCAAGAAAGAGTGGTTTTTTTATGCCCTTCGAGACTTCGTCTCAGCTGGTCTTTCTAAATTCTACGTGCTTTCAGCACTTGAATTTTAAGAAATCCTGCGCATACTTTATTCGTAATGCTCGCAAACTATAAAATTCTTATTTATTTTTATCATTTAAATATCTCAAAACTCTTGTTTTTGCTAAAATATTCTTATGAAAAATTTTAAAACATTGTCATATCATCATTTAGCCCTTGAAATGGATAAAGTTCTTCTTTCTTTGTCTAAGTTTGCGATTTCAAAATTAGCTAAAGAAAAATGCTTAAATTTAGAAGTTTTGTCCAACAAAACTCAAATAGAATATGAACTTTCTTTGGTGACTGGCGCAAAAAAGATAATAGACAACACGAATTCTAATTTGCCAATCCAAGAAATCTTGGATATAGATGAGCTCTTCAAGAATTCTCGTTTTTTAGCAAGCGAAATTGTTGAGCTTTCTAAAAACCTTCGTTTTTCGAGATTGGTCAAAAATTTTATCTCTAAAAACGATGAGTTTTCCTTGTTGTCTGAAATTGTGAAAAATTTATACACAAATAAAGAGCTTGAAGACGAAATTTTTAACATATTTGATAATGAGCTAAATCTGCTAGATTGCGCTTCAGACGAGCTGAGGTCCTTAAGAAATTCTTATAAAGATAACAAAAATAATTTAAAACAAGCAATAACTTCGCTTTTGGCTAACCCTTCTTTTTGCGACAATTTGCAAGACACAATTGTCTCCACAAGGGACGACAGACCCGTTTTTCAAGTCAAAGCGAGCAATAAAAACAAAGTTCAAGGTATCGTTCATGATATCTCTTCCACTAATTTGACATATTTTATAGAGCCTTCGCAATTAATTCCTTTGTCAAACAAAATAAAACAAATCGAAATCGAAATAAGAGCAGAAGAAGAGCGAATTTTGAGCATTTTATCTTTGAAATTCAAAGAAATTCAAAAAGAAATGTTCGAAAACCAAAAGATTTTAGTAAATTTAGATGTCATTTTTGCAAAAGCGAGATATTCAATCCACCTTAAAGCAAACCCTGCAGTGATTGTAGATGAAAAAATAATCGACATTCAAAAGATGGCGCACCCTTTGCTTTTGGATATAAAAAGTGAAGATGAGGTCATAAGAAACGATTTTCTTTTGGGTAAAGATTATAAAATTTTGCTTATCACAGGTTCAAATACGGGCGGAAAAACAGTCGCCCTAAAAACAGCAGGGCTTATGGTCTTGATGAGCAAAATGGGGCTTCATATTCCTTGTTTTGGGGCTAAGATTTATCCAAAATTTGACATTTTCTGCGACATATCAAAAGAGCAAAGCCTAGAGCAGGGCTTTTCTACTTATAGCGCGCATATTAAAAATATCGCGCAAATTTTAGACGCCGTGGACGAAAATTCTTTGGTTTTGTTTGACGAATTGGGCTCCGGTACAGACCCAATCGAAGGAAGCGCTATTTCAAAAGCAATTTTGAGATTTTTAAAAGAAAAAAATGTGCTCGCAATAATAACGACGCATTTGGGCGAATTGAAATCTTTAAAATATGAAGATAATTATTTCCAAAATGCCACAGTTTTGTTTGACATTGAAACGCTAAAACCAAAATATAGCCTTATTATGGGCGTTTCTGGGACGTCTAACGCTATAGATATTTCAAAAACCTTGGGTTTAAGCGAAAAAATAATCGAAAACGCAAGAGAAATTTTATATTCAAAAGGCGAAAATTCTTTGAACTTTGTTGAATTTGAAAAAAATAACCAAGATTTAATCAAAAAACAAAAAGAATTAAAGCTCGAATTAGAAAAAATCGAAAAAATCAAAGAAGAAGAGACCTTAAAACTCGAAGAAATAAAGAAAAATAAGAAAAAAAGCCTTGAAAACTTCAAAAGAAAATTCCAAGATAAAATGGAGCTCGCGAGGTCGGAAATCAAGCAGGTTGTGGACGAAATAAGAAAAGAAAAATCCCTGAAAGTCGCAATGCGCTCATACAATAGGTTAAGCAATATCGAAAATGGAATAAGAGAAGATTTTTCGACTTCCGAAGATAAGTTGAGCGAAAAATTCAAAGAATTGGACATTAAAAACCTCAAAATCGGGCAAAATGTTTTAATTAAAAAGTTGAACCAAGTCGTGATTTTAGACAGTTTGCCGGATAAGAAAGGAAATGTCGAAATCAGGATTGGAAACATTAAATCTAAAATCAGCATTAAAAAGCTTGCTTACACAGATAAAAAAGTGGCGCCTCATTTGAAGAAATTAAAAGTTTCTTTTGATAATTCCGAAGAGCTCTTGTCCCGCCTCGATTTAAGAGGAATGCGCGTTTTAGAAGCGATTGAATATTTAGACGAAAAGCTGGATAAAGCTTCTTTAAGAGGGCTAAACCAAATCTCTATTATCCATGGGTTTGGCACAGGCGCTTTAAAGCAAGCTGTTTGGGATTATTTAAAAGAAAGTCCTTATGTTGCAAAATTCTATTATGACGGCGAAAACGAAACAAAACAAGGTTGTGTTATTGTGGAATTGAAATAGATGATTGAAAAAATAAAAAAGAATCTTGAAGAAGCAAAAGATTTAAAATATCAAAAATTTTCATCTTCTCTTTTGCCCAACGTTAAAAATGTTTTGGGTGTTCGAATTCCTGTTTTGAGAAAAATTGCAAATGAAATTTATAAAGAAGACTATGAAAAATTTTTCAAAGAAAATGATGACGAATTTTTTGAGCTTACAATGATTGAAGCGATGATTTTAGGAAAAATCGACTTTGATTTTAAAAAAATCGAAAAATTTGTAGATAAAATTTCCAATTGGTCTGTTTGCGATTGCTTTTGTTCTGGCTTAAAGAAAACCTTGGTGCACAAAAAAGAGACGAAGCTTTTTTTGGAAAAATATTTTAAATCTGATAAAGAATACGAAAACCGCTTCGCTTATGTAATGTTGCTTAATTATTTTGTTAAAGACGACATTGATTATGTTCTTCAAAAAATTTTAGAATTTAAAAACGAAAAATATTATGCCATGATGGCTGTGGCTTGGTGTCTTTCATATTGTTTTATTTTTCATTTTGATTTGACATTTGAATTTATAAAGAAAAACTTAAATTCCTTTGACAAAGTTGCCCTCAAAAAAGGTATACAAAAAGCTTTTGAGTCTTTTCGGGTGGACAAAAAGAACAAAGAAAAACTAAGACAATTTAAATCTTATTGTGGATTGTAATTATAGGAATGCACGAATTTTTCGCAAACTTTTTTCCTGTAGTCTTTGTCCACTTCGTTTGACGCGAAAAGGTTGTCAAAGTGGCTGTTTGGAGTGCCGTCTGAGGAGAAGTTTTCGTTTTGAAGCATAAGTTCGTGGGTATTTGTGGAATAATTTAATGGGAACAAATCTTGCATTTGCATAAACGAAGGTAATTTGTCGTTTCTTGAATTATAGCCAAATAGGGAACCATTTATGCGCTCAAGCCTTTCTTCGTAAGTCATTGCGCCCACGTCGTTGTCGTCTGAAACAGTAGGGCCCCAAGCGAACTCCCTGCACCAAGCTTGCGAGCCTGCTGATCTTTTAACGTCGTATTCGTTTCTTGCGTTCACGCCGCTTGTGCCTGCATTAAAGCCCATGTTCTTATATCTCATTGAGTCGTTTTCTGTTTTTTCGCCGCTGAAGCTTAAGTCATTTCTTCCTGTTCTTGCTCTAACTTCATTTAAGATGTAGGCCATTTGTTCATAGCTTGGCACTGCGCCCACTCCTGCGTAGTTGCCCCAATCGTAGCCGCCCACGTGTTTTGCGCTGTCAAAGAAAATGCCATCAAAGCCCAATTCGACCCCTTTGCAACAAGCGTTTATGAAGTCTTCGACGTTGTCTGGGTTGTTCCATCTGAATTGCCCCCAGTCGCCAAGTTTCAATTGGTCTTCTGAAATTAGCATTCTGAATGATGTTTTAAAGCCTCTTAAATGCGCCAAATCGTTGAATGCGCGCACTTGTTCTTCTGGGGTGAAGGTTTTTCCCCCGATGTCGACCCAGCCAATGTTGTCGGCTAGTCTATAATTGTCAAATTTTATGCCATACAAGGAGTTTTCGCCGTTGTTGTTCCAGCCGTCTCCCCAAATATTTGGGTAAAGTTGAGAAATTAAAAGGCAAGTTGCGCTGTTGTCATGAGAAGGCGGAATCATAGGTAAAAGCTTTATTGCGCCTAGCATTGAGCCTGTTGTTCTGTTGTTTTCCATTGTTGCCAAGGCTCTGTTGTTGATTTCTATATAGTCCGCATGGCGCCCCCAATTGTCGCCATAATTTGGAGTCGAGATGAAATTAGGCAAGCGGTTTGGGACGAAATCCCCATAAGCCAAGGTCAAGTTTGAATTGATTGCATCTGAAATATCTCTTTTTAAAACTTCTTTTGGCTCAACCCCTGCGACCCATCTTTTTTCTGGGTGGTCATAGCCATGCCAAGTGTGTTCTTGGGTGAAAACGTCGGGTTTGAAGTTTTTGCCTTTTGTTGCGTATGCGAAAATTTCTTCTAAGGAAGAGTTGTAGTGTTTGTTGATTTTAAAACCATATACGTTGCCGATTGGCGCTGGCGCTGTGCGTTTTTTGAAAACCGGCGCTTCTTTTTTTTCTTCTTGAATATTGCTTGTGAAATTGATGTTGCTTTTGAAAATGTTGTTTGCAGCGCTAATTTTGCTTATCATACTTTTCCTTTTTGATTTTAAATTTAATTTCTCGCATGTGCTTAAACGCCCCTGAAGCTCAAAAAATGTGTATTTTTTGGCTATTATTACGATTATGTTACAAAGAAGTTGTGTTTGATGAAATTTTATACTTGATTTTTTATTTTTACGGAGCATAATATAGATGTTGATTGTATTTGCTCAACGTACAAATTAAATATCGCGGGATGGAGCAGTCTGGTAGCTCGTCGGGCTCATAACCCGAAGGTCGTTGGTTCAAATCCAGC
>CAKURL010000030.1 GCA_934675685.1 uncultured Candidatus Melainabacteria bacterium
GTGCAGGTCTTGAAATTACATTAATTAAAGATGTTACTCCAATTCCTCACAATGGGTGCCGTCCACCTAAAAAACGTAGAGTATAGTAAAGTAAATTATTAATTATAGGAGCTAAAATGGCTAAATATACCGGACCATCAAATAAATTATTCAGAAACTACGGTGTTAAAGATTTGTCTAACCGCAAATTGACAACATCTATGAGACAGCACGCGTCTGGTCAACATGGTGCTGCAAGAAAGAAAGCTTCTGATTACGCGCTTCAATTAAAAGCTAAACAAACAATCAGAATGACATACCTAGTTAGTGAAAAACAATTTGCAAAATATTATGAAAATGCTTCAAGAAAAACAGGCGTAACTGGTACAATCATGTTACAAACTCTTGAATCAAGATTAGATAATGTTTTATACAAAGCAGGTTTTGCTATCACAAGACGTCAAGCTAGACAAATCGTAAACCACGCTCACGTTCTTGTAAACGGAAAAAAAGTTGACATTCCTTCTTATTTATTAAAAGCAGGCGACGTTGTTACAGTTAGAGAAAACTCAAAACAATTCATCAAAAATGTAATTGAATCTATCGATTTAGCTTTAGATTTCGCTTGGTTGACAGTTGACAAAAACAACTTATCAATTACATTTGACAGAATTCCACAAAGAGAAGAGCTTGATCCTGAATTTAAAGAACAACTCGTTATTGAATACTACTCTAAATAATAATTAGGAGAGAATGAAATTATGGAACTAAAAATTAGAAACATCAATACTACAACATCTTCTGATGGTTCTCAATACGGAAAATTCGTGATTGAACCATTAGAAAGAGGTTATGGTGCAACTATTGGTAACACATTAAGAAGAGTGTTGTTATCAAGCTTAGAAGGTGCTGCCATCACTTCTGTTAGAATTGAAGGTATTACTCACGAATACACTCCAATCCCTGGTGTTGTTGAAGATGTAATTGATATTATGTTAAATCTTAAATCTGTTGTTGTTAAAACCGATTCAACTGAACCACAACATTTAAGATTAGACGTAAACACTCCTGGGCCTGTTTTGGCTGGAGACATCGAATTACCGGCTGGCGTTAAAATTGTTAACCCTGATTGCGTAATTTGTACTCTTTCTCAAGGCGGTTCAATCCACGCAGACATCACTGTTGAAGTTGGCAAAGGCTATGTTGCAGTTGACGTATTGAAAGAACAAAAAAATGGTCTTCCAATCGACTTGTTGCCAATCGACGCTGTGTTTATGCCAATCAAAAGAGTTAGCTACAACGTAGAACCTGCACGTGTAGGCGAATCTTTAGATTATGACAAATTAACAATTGAAATCTGGTCTAATGGTTCTGTTGAAGTTACTCAAGCATTGTCTAAAGCTGCTAACTTGTTGATTGAACACTTTAGCCAAATCGCAGGAATTACAGGAACTCCTGTTCAAACAAAACAAGAAGTTGTAGAAGAAGAACCAGCTCAAGAAGAAGCTGCTCCTACACTTTCAATCGAAGATTTAGAATTATCAGTTCGTGCATACAACTGCTTGAAAAGAGCAAGTATCAACTCTATGAGCGAATTGCTTAAAAAATCTGAACATGATTTGTTGAACATTAAAAACTTCGGTAAAAAATCATCAGACGAAGTAATCGAAAAACTTCACCAAATGGGTCTTGACCTTCAACCAAATCCAGAAGGTGTCGACGATTTAGAATTAATATAATACAAATTAAAAAGTATAAGGAACAAACAAAATGAGACACGGTCGTAAAATTCATAAACTATCTAAGGCAGCTGATCAAAGAAAAGCTCTTTTAAGAACTCTTGCTTCTCAACTGTTCTTAAATGGCGAAATCACAACTACAATGGCTAGAGCAAAAGCTTTAAGACCATTTGCAGAATCAATCATCACTTTTGCTAAAAAAGGTGATTTGGCTGCAAGACGTGAAGCTAAAAAAGACATTTACGATATCGAAACAGAAAAATATATTGATGTTGAAACAGGCGAATTGTTTGACACATTGCCAGAAGGCAAAAAACTTCCAAAACAATCTGTTTTAAGACAATTGTTCTCTGTAATCGGTAAAAAATATGCTACACGTAATGGCGGTTATACTCGCATTTTGAGATTAACTCCAAGACGCGGTGACAACGCAGAAATGGCATTAATCCAATTAGTGTAATTAATGCGACACCGATATAAAATTTGCTTTGAATTTTTCGGCTTGAACTTCTTTGGTTCTCAAAAACAGCCGGACAAAAGGACAGTTCAAGACGAAATTGAAAAAGCGCTTTGCACGTTGACAAAAAATAAAATTTGCACAATATTCTCTGGAAGGACAGACGCAAAAGTGAGCGCGAGCTCGCAAACAGCGCACTTTGATTTAGATGATGAACAATTTAAAATCAAAGACATTAATCGTTTTTTATATTCGATTAATTCGATTCTTCCTTCGGATATTAAGATATTCAGCCTCGAGGAAGTTGATTTAAACTTTCACGCGCAAAAAGATGCTAAATTTAAACATTACAGGTATACAATCTTAAATCACCATGTTGCTTCGGTTTTTTCTGATTTATATTTGTTTTATCCTTATCATAAGCTTGATATTTCGAGAATGAACAAGGCTCTTAGTTTTCTTGTTGGATATCATGATTTTTCTTCTTTTAAATCTCAATCCGATAACCCTTATGATGATTGTACGATTTATTTTGCGAAAGCAAAGGAAGAAATAATCGAAAATCGCAATTTTATTTTTATAGACATTATAGGGGATAGATTTCTCTATAATATGATAAGAACAATAGCCGGTCAGCTGATTTTTATCGAAAGAAACAACTTTTCGCCTGAATTGATGAAAGAAGTTTTGGAAGCTAAAAATCGAGCCAAAGCCGCAGACAAACAAATAGCTAAAGCTTTGACTTTAAAATATGTCGGCTATGAAGATGTGAATAGTTATATTCAAAAAATTACTCAAAAGGAAGGTAAATAATGAAAACATTTAGTGCAAAACCACTAGAAGTGACACGTAAATGGTATGTTATAGATGCTACAGATGTTAAATTAGGAAGATTAGCAGTTGCAGTAGCTAACATACTTAGAGGTAAAAACAAACCTCAATACACTCCAAATGTTGATACTGGCGATTTCGTTGTTGTTGTGAATGCTGCTAAAGTTGCAGTTTCTGGCAACAAAGAAACAGACAAAATGTATCGCTCTCACTCTGGTTTCCCAGGTGGCTTTAAAGAAATCAGCTTTAAAGCATTAATGGAAAAAGACCCAACAAAAGCTATCGAAAAAGCTGTTAAAGGTATGCTTCCACACAACACTTTGGGTGATGAACAATTCCAAAAATTAAAAGTATACGCTGGCGCTGAGCACCCACATGCAGCTCAAAAACCTGAAGTATATGAAATAAAAGGAGAAGTTAAGTAATGGTTGCTAAGAATTCAAACGAAATCGTAAAAACTGGACGCAGAAAATGCTCCGTTGCTGTTGCTAAAGTTGTTTCAGGAAAAGGAAGAATTTTTATCAACGGTAAAACTTTAAAAGGATATTTTGGAAATCGTCCTTCTTTGGAAATGACAATTTATCGTCCATTAGTTTTAACTGAAAACCAAGACAAATTTGACGTTAGAGTTAAGACTGTTGGCGGTGGTGTTTCTGCTCAAGCAGATGCTATCCAATTGGCAATTTCTAGAGCTCTTGTTGAAGCAAACGAAGAATATAAACCAACTTTGAAACAAGAAGGTTTGTTGACTCGCGACGCTAGAATCAAAGAACGTAAAAAATACGGTAGAAAAAGAGCAAGAAAAAGATTTCAATTCTCAAAAAGATAATTTTTGGAATTATTTCAAATTATTCAATATTCAAAAAGCTTCTGTTTTTGCAGAAGCTTTTTTGTTTGAAAATTTAAATTTATTTATTTTGATTCAAAATATGCGTTTATTGTCTTTTTGATAAATTGCAAATCTTTAAGAGTGCATTTTTTTAAAGTGTTTTCTAATTCTTCTAATAGTTCTTCTTTGGATTTGAAATGCCCAAAATCAAATAAATCTTTAGGCTCCACATTTAGTGCTTTGCAAAGTTTTTCTATATTTTCTTTTTTGGGGAGTTGCTCCCCTGTTTCTAATTTGCTTATATTGTTCAAAGACTCCATGCCCACAAGCTCTGCGAGCTGCTGTTGGCTTAGCTTTGCATTTTTTCGTAATTCTTTTAGCCTTTTGCCAAATTTTATTGTCAATTTCATTTTTTTCTCCAATATATTTCTATCCTAATAAGCTTTTTCGATATTTTAAATAAATTACTAGGGTTAATATTGACAATAAATTCATATTAGTATTACAATATTTCCTATAAATTATCATTGTTGGTAGTATTTTTGTGTATAAATTATTATTAATAGGAGTATTTCTTTGAAATTTAAAAAAGCTTTTACATTGGCAGAAATAATGATTGCACTTGTTGTAATTGGAGTAATAACTTCAATTCTTTTGCCTGTTGCATTTAACTCTGTTCCAGACGAAAATGTGATGAAATTCAAAAAAGGAAATGCGACTTTAGCTAAAGTTATTAATGAACTTGTTTCATCAGAGCAATTTTACTTAGCAGGAGATTTAGGAAAGAAAAAAGACGGAAATTTGGTCGATTCTTCGACATATTTTTGTGAAACCTTCTCTGATATTATCTCAACTAAGAAAGTTAATTGCACAAAAAGAGGCGATTTTCATAATAGCTATTGGGCGAAAGAACAGCCAGAAAGCGACTTAGATTTATCTTGCTCTTTGGCTTCAAAAAACGATGTAGAAGAGATTACCTTAATCGATGGCATAAAGTTTTATGAAGGCTCGACAAATATTCATTTTGCCACAAAAGGGACACCAACAGGAATTTCAGCTGATGGAAATGATTTTTCAATGGACAATGATGTATATCTTTTTTACGAAAATTTAGATGAAAATAATATAAATAGAGTTTATAAAGTCCTTTGTATGGATATAGATGACTTAAATTCTGGCGAGGCCCCTTTTGGCTATGGAGTTCGTGTTGATGGGAAAATTGCTTTGGGCGCAAGAGCGAAAGAATGGTTAGAAAAAAATATTCAAGATAAGGAATAATAAATGAAGAAGAACGAAATTATAATTTTAATTTGTTTTATAGTGTTATTTATAAGTATGCTTGTTTCTTATGTTTATACTTGTTATCAATTGAAGCCTAAAGGGGAAGATTTTAGGGTTGAAAAATTACTAAAGTCATTCTGAACTAACTAGAAAATTGCTTGAGTGAAGCGAGTGCTGATTTTTTGTACCTACTCGGTGTTTTTGAATCTTTATTTATTATTGAATTTTTGTATGCTATGTTTTAGAGATTCTGAACAGCTTAAAAACTACGCTTCGCTTGTTTTTTAAAGCTTTCAGAATGACGTGTTGTTTTATCAAATGCAGGTCGGATTTACTAACCAGACAAAGGCTCCTGTGAAATCTGCGAAATGAGCTTTTGACTTTGTCAACGCTCCTGCTTCGCAAAGATTTCTACGTCGCCCATTAAAGGTCTACGCTCTGTCTTGTCGGAGGCTCGTCGCCTTCGACAATCACGAGCTTCGCACAAATCTGCCCTCAACTTCGTTCGCCAAGCAAAGCATTGCTAGGCTCACTTGTTTCAGGTTTGCTCCTGTGGAATTTTCTTCGAAAATTCTTACGTCGCCAATCTAAGGTCTGCATATTTGCCGCCTGCACTATGCAGCCGTCAAATATTCCGCACAGCTTGCCCAAAACTTTGCAAACCTAGTGCGTCGCACTACGGTTTGCTTGTTTTGGGATAAAAATAATGCGAGCTTTTGGGCTCGCATTTAAAGTAATTATTTTAAGCTGAAAGTGGGTGTGTGTGGTTTTAAGCAAATGTTTTGAAAGTTTTTTCAACGTTGTCTTGAATAACTTTGTCAACGGAATCGACTTCGGTCGTTACCGCACTTCTTTGTGTTTCGATGTTGTCTAATTCCATTTCTAATTTTTTATCTTTTGTTTCGATTTGTTGTTGCAATCTTTTGTATTTTGCGCTTGCTGCGTCGTCGTCATCATCATAGTTTTCGTCTGTGATTTGAGACAATGAATCCCAAGAAACTTTTGACCATTTGTCTTCGTTTGTCAAAGCGTCTTTGTTGTCTACGAAGCTTTCGATTGAATATAAACCATTTCTCAAGCATTCTTGTAGATAGTTTGAACAGCCTTTTGTACCTGAACCATTGTTTACGGTGAGCGCTGGGTCAACTACATAAGTCTTGTCTCCCACTACATATTCGTTTTTGCCTGTGCCTTTTTTGATTGAAGTAGTGCCCTTGGCTAATACTTTATAAGTAGTGTCTTTTTGAGTCATTGTAGCGACTTCTTTTCCTGCTGTGCCGCCTTCTGAGAAGGTTACGATTGGATAAGTGTACAATGGTTTTCCGTCTCCGTCATTTTGAACAGAACTTGGAACGGCTTTGTTAGAATCTTTTGTTGTTTTACCTTCGATATCAAGGAAATATTGGTTGCTGTCTAGTGTTACTTTTTCGCCGGATTTGCTTTCTGTTTTGGTAGCGTTTGTAATGTTGTCCACATTTTTGTTGTAGTTTGGAATATAAGTGCTTTTGTCTGTCACTTCTACATATTCTTCTGTGTCCAATCCGCCTGCAAATGTTCCTGCTTCGATTTCCTTGGCAGCTGCTTCGTCTACCCCAGGGATTTCTGTCAAAGAAGAAATAACAATGTTCCCGTTTGCATCTGTTAAGCGATACATACCATTAACTTTGTAGCCGCCATTATAGAAGTTGTCTGCTGCTGTAGTAGATTGCAAACCTGCTTCTGTTGCGGTCAAGTTTCCGTTTTTAACTGCGGCAATAAGACCGGAAGTCAAACTTGTGTATGTCAAGTTGAAAGACGTGCTTGTGCCGGAGTTGCTTGTTTGTGTACCCATACAGTTGATTACCATGTCTCTGTTGGAAGTAGCTTCTTCATATTCAGAAGAAATTTTTTCCAATTCAGAAGTTAGGTTCAATCTTTGTTGGGAAATTTGCTGTGCTCTAAATTCTAAATCATTTTTTCTGGCAGTTAATAATAACATTCTGCCTTGGCTTGCTGATAGACCCATTTTTACCACCTTTGCTTTCAAATTACTTTTAAAAAGTATTCTCTTTTTACATAATTTAAATTCCCGAGGCAAAAAATCTATAACAAAATATTTTGATTATCTTAATCTTTCTTAACAATAAAATCTATTGTGCCCTAAAGAAGCGGTTTTTGAGCCCACCTTCTTTGATTTCGATTTTGATAGGGCGAGCGCATTTGGGGCAAGAGCCTCTATAACAGCTTCCGTCTTTCGACTTATAAATTCTTCCATAGACGTTACAACATTCAAACATAATCCCCAAGAATTCTCTTTTTTTTCTTTCGTTTTCCATATAAATTTCCTTCGCATATAAATATCCCATCTTTTCGTGCTTTATAAATCCGACTTTTGTTGGAATTTTTTTGCTTTCTTTTGCAAAAGGGATAAAAAAGTTGTAGAATTAATTGAATAGTAAAATGAGGAAAATTACCCATGGGTTTACACATGCAGGTTGTTATAGCTTTGCTTCTGGGCATTAAAAGAAACGGACATATTTTTATAGGGTTGTTGCTTGGGATAATTGCAGGCTGCTTTTTGCCAAAAGACACTTATCCACAAGTATTCAATATATTGAATTTTGTCGGAAAAGCATTTATTAATATTATCCAAATGATAGTTTTGCCTTTGGTTGTGAGCGCTATTATAATCGGCATTTCAAACATAGGGGATTCTAAACAGCTCACAAAATTAGGCGGAAAAATGATATTCTATTATGGAATAATCACAGTTGCCGCTGTGGTGATTGCTGCAATTTTGGCTTTAGTTTTTCAACCAGGGGTCAATGCAAAAGCTTTGATTCAACCCGACACGATTTCTGCTGTGCAGTCTTTCGTGTCTGACGCTTTGACATATCAAAAAGCAAATTTATCTCAAATTTTCCTTGATTTAATTCCAAGAAACCCAATCACAGCGCTCGCTGAAGGAAAAATGATTCCTATTATCATTTTTGTTTCTTTATTTGCTGTGGCATTATCTAAAGCAGGCGACATTTCAAGGCCTTTGGTTTCAATGTTTGAAAGCGTTTTTGCAGCAACTATGAAAATCACAGATTGGATTATGTATCTTGCTGCCCCTGGTATTTTTGCTCTTACCGCATGTGCTGTTTCAAACTTTGGGATTGGGGTTTTCTCAAACATTTCGACTTTTGTAGTAGTTGTTTTGTTTGCTTTAGCAATTCAATTTTTCTTAGTATATCCTTTGGTTTTAAAAATATTTTCTAAAGTTCCTGTTGGAAAATTATATGCAGCATTAACAGAAGCAATTATGGTTGCTTTTGGGACAGCCTCTTCTTCTGCAACTTTGCCTTTGACTATTACATGCTGCGAAAAAAGAGGGATTTCGAACAGAATCTGCTCTTTTGTTTTGCCTTTGGGGGCGACTTTAAACATGGACGGAACAGCAATCATGCAAACGATTTCCGTGATTTTCTTGGCTCAAATGTATGGTGTTGAATTAACTCCTCTTTTGATTGTGGAAATTGCTTTCCTTGCAATTGTGGCTTCTTCTACTTCTGCAGGTATCCCAGGGGCAGGTATGATTACAATTGTGCTTATCTTGAATGGAATCGGGCTTTCTCCTGAACAATTAGTTGTAGGTTTTTCTTTACTATATACTTTAGAAAGATTCTTGGATATGTTTAGAACAATCTGTAACGTGACTTCTGACGCTGTTGTGGCGGCTGCAATTGCGGATAACGAAAACGAATTGAATTACGAATTGCTTTCAGGTGAAATTCAAAAGCCAAAAACGAATGTTCAAGCATAAGGGATTTTGTTTTGAATATCAAAGTCGTTTTAGAAGGAAAATTAAAAGAAAGTTTTTATAAAGAAGGCGCTTTTGAATATCAAAAGCGCTTATTAAATCGAGTATCTATTTTAGAAGTTCCTTCAATTAAGGATTATTTGAAAAACAACAAAAATGGTGCCCAAGATGGCGTTTTTATAGTTACTATGGAAATCGAAGGCAAAGAACTTTCGAGCCCTGATTTTGCAAAAAAAATCAGACAAATAGAGACAGATGGGAGATATCGAGAAATCCTTTTTTTGATAGGGGGCGCTTTCGGGCTTGAAAAAGAAGTTAGAGATATGTCTGATTTTAAATTTTCGATGTCAAAATTGACTTTTTTGCACCAAGAAGCGGTGTTGATTTTGATGGAACAAATTTATAGGGCGCATTGTATTTTGAATAATATCAAATATCATAAATAAGATCAGGAGAAAAAATGAGAGCAGTAGATTTAATCCAAAAGAAAAAAGAAGGCAAGGAACACACTAAAGAAGAAATTTATTTTTTAGTTGAAAACTATACAAAAGGCTTAATTGAAGACTACCAAATGTCTGCTTGGCTTATGGCTGTGTGCTTTAAAGGGTTATCTGACAAAGAAACAGCATATTTGACTCAAAGCTTTATCGATAGCGGCGATATTTTGGATTTTTCTTCTGTGAGCGATTTTATTGCAGACAAACACTCGACAGGTGGCGTCGGAGACAAAGTCACTCTTGTTTTAATCCCGATTTTGGCGACTTTAGGGATTTATACTGCAAAGCTCTCAGGGCGAGGCTTGGGCTTTACGGGCGGCACTATAGACAAGCTTGAATCAATTCCAAATTTTAAAGTTGAATTATCAAACGAAGAATTTTTAAAACAAATTAAAGATATTAAAGTGGCGATTTCTGCTCAAAGCGCAAATTTAACTCCAGCCGACGGCAAAATCTATGCTCTTCGAGACGTGACTGCAACTGTGGACAATAAATCTTTGATTTGCGCTTCTGTGGTTTCTAAAAAAATTGCCTCTGGGGCGACTTCTATCGTCCTTGATGTTAAATATGGCTCCGGCGCATTTTTAAAAACAGCAAAAGAAGCTTCCGAGCTTGCTAGTTTAATGGTCTCGACAGGAAAACTTTTAAACAAAAATATAGATACTATTTTGAGCGCTATGGAACAGCCTTTGGGGTTTGCTGTTGGAAATAGCTTAGAAGTGATTGAAAGCATTGAATTTTTAAAAGGCAACTATAGAGAAGATTTATATGAAATCACTCTTGAAATCGCAGCGAAAACTTTAATTAATTGCAAAAAAGCAAGCAGTTTTGAAGCTGCAAAAGATATGGTGGATAGTGCAATTAAATCTGGGCGCGCTTTAGAAAAATTTAGAGAAATCGTAATAGCGCAACACGGAGACAAAAACGTCATAGATGACTATTCCTTGTTTAAAATAGGAAAAAACACAATTGATATAGTTTCTAATGAAAATGGTTATATTCAAGAGCTCGACGCGTTAAAAATAGCACATAGCGCAAAATTGTTGGGCGCAGGAAGAGATAAAAAAACCGATCCAATTAACTATGGCGCAGGTATTAGGCTTCATAAAAAAATAGCAGATAAAGTAGAAAAAGGCGAAATTTTAGCTACTTTATATTTTGACGATGTCTCAAAAGAAAGAATTGATCAAGCAATCGAAGAAGCAAATTTGGCTTATAAAATTTCAGATTGTGAAGTTCAAAAACCTGTTTTAATTTATAAAGGCTAATTTGAAATTTTAATATTGTTCGCTTGACAACAAAGGTTATTAGTTTTAATATTGTACCATACCCCCGAGGGGTGGTAGAAATAAAAATTAGAAGGAGTAAAATATGAAAAAATTTCTAGTAGCGCTCGTTGCGATATTTGCTATGGCATTTATGACATCTGGCGTTTTCGCTTGCGAAAAATGTGCGCAAGAAACAGCAAATTGTAATTGCAAATGCCACCAAACTTGCGAAAAAGATTGTGATTGCGGCTGCCACAAAGGCGAAAAATGCGACAAAAAAGATTGTAAATGTAAAAAATGCGATTGCACAAAATGCGAAAAAGATTGCAATTGTGTTTGCCATAAGGGTGAAAAATGTAATTGCGAAAAATGTAAAGATAATTGCAAATGCGACAAAAATTGCGATTGCAAAAAAGGAGCAAAATCCGACAAAAGAGCAAGAAAATTTAAACTCTTTCAAAAGAAAATCAAATGCAATTGCGATTAACCCGAGCTAAGCGAGAGCCAGACAGGCTTGCCGGCTTGAGCAAAGCGAGGGCATAGGTGTGTGAAGTCCGTGACGGCAGACCGATGAGGTCTGGCGAACAGGACGCAAGCCGTACCCGAGTGCAAGGTGAGTTTAACAATGTTGTCTGCGATAGCAATGCAATGGGCATTTATGGATAAAATGAAAACTGAATAAGTAAATTTACGACCAGAAAATTTTTCTGGTCTTTTTAATTTTGCTAAGATTGAAAACATGTTCTTTGTTTGATTAAACAATCTATTATCTTGAATTTGTCTTGGTTAAAAATTAAAGCTTTAATTCATTTAAATTTTTAAACTGGCTTATCCTAAATCTTTATTTATTCTTTATAAAAAATCTTCCATACTTGTGCTACTATTGTTATAATGGAAAATTCAAGAGGAGAAAAAGATGAGAATTCCTATTATCAATTCAAAAAGACAATACGAAACAATTGCAAAAGAAGCTGAAGCTGCTGTTTTAGAGGTAATGAGAAGCGGCTCTTATATTTTAGGGCAAAACAACAAAGAATTTGAAAAAGAAATGTGCGAATTTCTTGATTGCAAACATGCTGTTGCTTTAAATTCCGGCACAGACGCGCTTCATTTGGCTCTTCGAGCATTAGACATTAAAGAAGGCGATGAAGTAATTTCTACTGCTTTTACTTTTGTTGCGACATCTGAATCAATAGGAATTGTGGGCGCTAAGCCTGTTTTTGTGGATATCGACCCTGATACATTCAACATTGACCCTGCTAAAATCGAAGCAGCTATCACTCCAAAAACAAAAGCGATTATCCCAGTCCACTTATATGGTCAACCATGCGATATGGACCCAATCATGGATATCGCAAAACGTCACAATTTGTTTGTAATTGAAGACGCTTGCCAAGCAATCGGCGCTGAATATAAAGGCAAAAAAGTGGGCACAATAGGTGACATCGGCTGCTTTAGCTTCTATCCTACTAAAAACTTGGGCACAATGGGCGACGGTGGCATGTTGACTACAAACTCTGAATACATCAAAAATAGAGTTCTTGCTTTAAGAAACCATGGCGGCGCTGTTCGTTATCATCACGACGAAATCGGCGTAAACTCAAGACTAGACGAAATCCAAGCTGCAATTTTAAGAGTGAAATTGCCTTATATTAAAAAATGGAACGAATTGAGAAGGGAACACGCTGCATTTTACAACGAACTTTTCTCAAAATGCGACAAAATCGAAACTCCAAAAGAACTAGATGGAACATATTGCGTATATCACCAATACACAGTTAAAGTTCCAAATAGAGACGAAGTGCACAAACTTTTGGCGGAAGCTGGAATCGGCGCTATGATATATTACCCAATCCCATTGCATTTGCAAAAAGTCCATGAAAAATACAACTTCAAAGAAGGCATGCTTCCAAACACAGAAAAAGACACAAAACTCGTTATGAGCTTGCCTATGTTCGCGGAAATCACAAAAGAAGAACAAGAAGAAGTTGCAAAAACTTTAATCGAAATTGTAGAAAAAATGGCATAAAAACAATAAATTTTTTAAAAAAGGTCTTTGAGGTTTTCCTTGAAGGCCTTTTTTTGTAAATAATCTTTACCTTTTTGCCCAAAGGTCTTTTCTTTTGTTAAAATTTTAGTATGAATACATTTTTCGAGGACGATTTTTTTAACAAGAGAGTTTTAAACAAGTGTAAAAAAGAAGTCCAAAAAGAACAATTAGATAAAACCATAGAAGAAATTAATTACTTCAACGAACTTCAAGTGAACTTCTTAAAAAGATTTGGTCTAGAAGATTTGGAAGACGAAGTAATGTTTGACAATAACAAAAATGCAGCAAGAAAAAGTTTATAAATATAGAATAAAAGTTAGAAAATTAAGAGAGTTGAAGTTTATCTCTCATCTCGATTGGCAAAATTTAATTTTAAAAGTGTTTAGAAGGTGCGAACTCAAGCTTGCGCTTTCTTGTGGGTTTAATAAAATGCCTAAAGTTTCTTATTCACCTGCTCTTCCTATTTTTATTGAATCAGATTGCGAGCTTGTTAATTTTCAACTTTTAGAACCCATCAGAGAAGATTTTGCCGAAAATTTCAAAAAATATTCTCCAGAAGGCCTAGAGCTTGTGGAATTAAAAGAAATAACCCAAAACACAGACGAGCCAAAGTCTTTGGAGAACTTTTGCCAATGGGCGAAATACGAGGCAACTTTAAAAGAAAATAAAAATATTTACAATTTTGAAAAAATAAGTTATATTATAGAAAAGTGTTTATCTTCGAGCGAACTTTTAATCGCGAAGAAAACTAAAAAAGGTATAGAAAAAACAATAAATTTTCGAAATTCCCTAAAAGAAATGAATTTAAATATTGCGCAAAATGATGAGCTTTGCTTGGAATTTGTCTTAAAAGTAGGGCAAAACAGCGAAATCCCTGCTCTTCGCGCAGATGAATTTTTAAATTGTGTTTTTGAAGAAAAAAACATCTTTAAAATTAGAAGGATAAATTTTTTCGATACCTCGATGAGAGTGATTTAATCGTAGAGAATTATTAAATTTAAAAAGGATTTATAAAATGTCAAAAAGAATTATTATTTCTGAAAAAGATAACGTTGCAGCATTGCTTGAGAACAATAAAGTTTCAGAATTTTTTGTTTCAAAAGGTGATGTTTTGTTGGGCGACGTTTATTTGTCTCGCGTGGACAACATCTTGCCTTCGATTGAAGCAGCTTTTGTTGATGTCGGCATGGAAGGCAAAATGGGCTTTATCCACACAGACGACATCATGGGTACTGGCACATTGAAAGAAAAAGTAAAGCCAAACCAAAAGCTTGTGGTTCAAGTAGTAAAAGAGCCAACCGGCCACAAAGGTCCTAGGGTAACTACTGCTTTATCTTTGCCTGGGCGCTTTTTGGTGCTGTTGCCAGACGAAAAAGGTGTAAATGTTTCTAAAAAAATCACTTCTCAAAAAGAAAGGGCAAGATTAAAGTCAATCGTGAGCCTTTTGAAGCCTGTGGGCGTTGGGGTGATTGTGAGAACCGAAGCTGAAGGCCAAAGCGATTCTGAAATTCAAGAAGATTTGGAAATTTTGCTTGAAAAGTGGAATTCAATCGTAAATGCAGCAGATAGCGCAACTCCTCCGACTTTGCTTTATCGCGACCAAGATTTGTTGTATAGAGTAATTAGAGAAGCTTGCGACAATGAAGTTGAAGAAATTGTTGTGGACACTGCTTTTGCGCTTCATAGAACAACTCAACTTTTGCAACATTGGAATATGCAAGTGAAAGTCACTATGCACAAAGGAAATGAGCCTTTACTTGTCGCAAGCGGGGTTAATAAAGAAATTTTAAATTCTCTAAACACAAAAGTGAACCTTCCTTTGGGTGGATATTTATTTATCCAGCAAACAGAGGCGCTCACGGTAGTCGACGTAAACTCCGGAAAATTCACGTCTTCTTCAAACCAAGCGGAAACAATTTTAAAAACAAATATACAAGCGGCAGATGAAATCGCGCGCCAATTGAAATTAAGAAACATTGGCGGCATGGTCGTAATCGACTTTATCGATATGGTTTCAAGAATGGACAAATTGGCATTGTTGGAACATTTTGAGCTTGTTTTAGAAAAAGATAAAGCTAAACCACAAATCGGCCAATTGTCCGACTTGGGGCTTGTTGAGCTCACTCGCCACAGACAAGGTCAAAGCTTGGCTGAAATTTTCACAAAAAAATGTGATAAATGTGGCGGACAAGGTTTTGTGATTGACGAACTAAAATATGCGACGGCGACGAGTGTCGGCGAAAATAGGGCAAAAATGAACAAAATCAAAGGCCCATTTAATTCTAATTTTTCGAATTCAAATGAATCTGCCCCAAATCAAAAACATAATAAATTTGACAAAAATCAAAGAAAAGATAAAAATAGAAATTTCCAAAATAAAAACAATCAAAATTTCCAACAAAATCCTCAAAGCTTCTCTGTAGAACAAGACGAAAAGCTTGTTTTGGAAAATAAAGCTGAGCAAACTGTTGCTCAAATTCAACCTTCCCAAGCGCCAATTCCTTCTCAAGAAGCAATTCAAGAAGTTCAAAACTTGTCTAAAACGCAAGTGAGTGAGTTGATTGACGACTTAATCAAAGATGTGAATTTAGAAGCTTTAGAAGACGAAAACAAAAAAGCTCCAAAAGAAGAAGTAAAAAATGAAAATATAGATAAAAAAGAAGAGCTTCAAGAAGAGCCCCAAGAACAACCTTCTGAGCCAGAAAAACAAGAAGAAAAGGCTCCAAAAAAGCTTCCAAGAAAAGCTAAAAAGACAAAAAGAAAACAAGAAATCGAAGAAGAAGTGAAGGTGGCTAAGGCTCCGGAAGAAGAAACTAAGCAAGAAAATAAAGAAGAAAATATTGCTGAAAATAATCAAGAGCCTCAAGCTCAAGAGCAAGCTGAGCCAAAAGAAGAAGAAAAACCAAAGAAAACCACAAGAAGGCCAAGGAGAACAAAAAGTGCAAAAGCTTAATTTGAATTTTAAAAAAGCTTTTCTAGTTTTCTTTGTTGTGGCTTCAATGTTTTTTGGCTTTGGCCATAAAACATTAGCTAACGACAACTTGCTTTTAGCTCTAAATGATTCTGATTCTTTAGAGGTTATTCAAAGCGATGTTCGAGTAAACGACCTTGATATCAATCCGATTAACACTCAAAAAGTCAAAAAAAATGTTGTTCCTGACACAAAAAAAGAAGGAAAAAGAGTTTTAGACTATTTTTTGAGGGTTATGGGGGCGGTTTTAGCTTGCGCTGCGATTTTATATCTTATTTTAGTATTTGTTAAAAAGTTCTATGGAAGCGCTTTTGCGCTTGATGTTCAAGACGAATACGAAGAATTGAATTTATCTTCTCCTGAAACAAAAGAGGAAGCTTTAAAATCTTTTTTGAATAGGACGAAATTTTAATCTAATTCTATTCTGATTTCAAAAGATCTATTCCAAGGCAAGCTATAGCTTGCCTTTTTGGGTTTGAATTGCAAAAATTCTTCGATTTTTTTAGAATTCAAATCAAGCTCTTTTGTTTTTTCTTTGAGTGCTTCTTTGAAGCTTGGGGCAGAATCTCTCACATATTTTCTTGAAATTGCTTGATAGCCCCAATCGTCCAAAAAGCGAATGAAGCAAACTTTTTTGAAAGCTAGGTCATTATATGTTTTGTTTTTTAAAGAAACGAATTTTAAAATGGCAATTAAAATTGCGCAGCCAAGCGTGTTTGCAGAAGTGTTGTAGCCGCAATAGCCATAAAAATTTTCTAAATTTCCTTCTTTAAATAATTTTTCTATTAATTTTTTGTCTGCGCCATTTGCATTATTTGTGTCTGCAATAAAGAATTTTTCTTTTGTAAAATCAAAATTTTCTATTTTTGAAAAGTCGTTTTGGTTTATCACGTCGCCCAAGACCAAGTCGCCTTGCTCTTTTTTGAAATTATTTATGTATAAAATAATGTCTGCGTTTTTTTCTTCTATTTTTGCTTTTGCAAGTTCAAGCTGTGCATTCGTGCAAGAAAAAATCGAGATATCTTCATATTTTGAGATTAGATTTTTTGAATTTTCAAAAGCGAAAACGGGCTTTATTTTAATCTCTTCATTATCTAAATAAGCTCTTGAAATCAAAGAAAGAGGGATTTCGTCCGCCCCTGTTTTGATTTTTGCGTTTTTGATATTTTCTTTTTCAATTATTTTTTCAAGCTCTCTTGCTTCTTCTACGTTTAAGCCAAACTCCGCACAATCGTCTTTTGAAAAAATTAAAGTGTCAAAAAAGCCTTCTTTTGCCCAAGAAAGGTAGATTTTGTTTATTTCAAAGTTTCTTTCTCTTGTTTTGAGATAATCATTTAAAATTTCTTTTGGAATGTCTGTTTTTGGCTCTTTTTTTGTCTTGTCGAATTCAAAAGACCAATTGAAAATTTTCTTTCCCCAATCTTTCCAATAGGTTTTTTCTTCTTCGTTTATGTTGTTGTTTGAAATTCGCATGACAGAAGAAAATGCGAGGATTTTTTTAGTTTTTTTAGAGGCTAAATTTTTGAATTTTTCAATTCTTTTTTTGATTTTTTCAAATTCGTCTTCGCACCTTCTTGAGCTCACAAGTCCGCCATAAGCCAAAGTGTCCAAAGAAACAATTAAATAGTCGACATTTGGCAAGCTTTCTATGAATTCAAAAATTTCATCGACTTTTGAATTGTTATAAAGCCCCCCAAGGGAAGAGATTTCGGGGAGAAAAATTTCACAGTTTTTATCAATTTTTAAAATATCTAAAATTAAATCGTAGCAAATCGGGCGATTGTCTATTGGAATTACAGCTATTTTCATTTATTTTCCTTCAGCTTTTTTATTTCTTCTTGAAGCTCTTTGACTTCATAAGTCAATCTATTTATTTCGCATTTGATTGGGTCTGGAATTCTGTTGTGTTGAAGTTGCCCTTGGATATATTCTTTTTGTTTTACGATTCGCCCTGGGATACCCACAACCGTGCAATGCTCCGGAACATTGTCAATTACGACAGAACCTGCTCCGATAGAAGAAAAGTCTCCTATTGTGATTGCCCCTAAAACTTTTGCCCCAGCGCCCACTGTGACAAAATTCCCTAAAGTCGGGTGTCTTTTTCCGATGTCTTTTCCTGTCCCCCCTAGGGTCACTCCTTGGTAGATTAAAACATCGTCTCCAATTATTGTGGTTTCTCCAATGACCACTCCCATGCCATGGTCAATAAAAAATCTTTTTCCAATGGTCGCCCCTGGGTGGATTTCGATTCCCGTCAAAAAGCGGGCAATTTGAGAAATGAGCCTTGGAACAAATGGAATTCCCCAATAGCGAAGCTTGTGGGCAATTCTGTGCGCAAGCAACACGTGGAAACCTTGATATAAAAATATGACTTCCCAAACGTTCCTTGCTGCGACATCTTTTTCTTCGATGGTCTTGATGTCTTCTATTATTGTGTCAATCCATTTTCTGATTTGCATAGTAAAATGATATCAATGAAATGGATTTTTTGCAATTGGCTTGTAGGATATGAGTGTCTTAGTAGTGATTTATTAAATAAAAATTTCGAAACGTCAGGACTCCGCTTAAGCTGTTGGCGAAGTATGAGCCTTACAGATTAAGTACGCAGAGTTTATTAGCCGTATGAGCGAATGCGAATTACGGATAATTAACGAGTGGAACCGTAGGTTCAATTTTAGAATACAAATAAAAAATTTCGGAACGACAGGATTTTGCTTAAGCTGTTGGCGAAGTATGAGCCTTACAGATTAAGTACGCAGAGTTTATTAGCCGTATGAGCGAATGCGAATT
>CAKURL010000031.1 GCA_934675685.1 uncultured Candidatus Melainabacteria bacterium
GTGTTAGGTTGCCTTGTCACTTGTTTTGGCGCAGCCTTTGGAGTAGGCGCTTGAGCAACTTTTTTTGGTTGAGTTAATTGTTTAAAGAAATTATTAGTAGCAGGTTTAGCTGCTTGTTTTTGTTGAGGTTTCGGTTTTTGAGCTCCAGAGGAAGCTTTCGCTTTTGGGCTAGGCTTAGGGCTAGGTAAAGAAACTGCTCTTTTTGGGTCGTGTTTTCCGCCCGCTCTTGAGTCTCTATCTGCTCTTATTTTTGTTTTTTTGTTGATTGGCGGTTTTGATTCATCTTGCACTAATTTAAATTCGATATCTTGTTTCATTTGTGGCTTTGGCAAGTGTGGAAAAATCGCACTTTGCACTTTAGCAAAAGCGACAAATAAAATAACTAAAACAAGATGCACCCCTAAAGACATTGAAATGCCGTGCGCCGGCTTAATTTCGTCTATGTCTTGGAAGAAATTAGGAAGCTTTCTTCCAATTTTTTCTTCGTCTAATATTGAATTTTTAATTTCAAATCTGTTTCTAATCTGTGCCATAATTTTATTTTTTCTAGGATAAATTATCGGTTATTTTTTAAGCAAATAAATTACCCGTTTGTAGAATTTTTAGAATAGTTATTGCGCGCCTAAAGTTATTGGTTGGTTGAAAACTATTTCTAATTCAGAGTTTGCAGGAATTACTATATCTTCTCCTTTTGTTGCAATTCCTTTAGCAAGCCCCAGTCCTGCGCCTAGCGCTGTGCCATAAACTGCCCCTTTTCCAACAGAACCGCCTGCCATAGCACCCAAGGCTGTGCCTAAGACTGCTCCTGAGCCAGCTCCGATAGCTGTATTTTTAGCGTATTCTTGAGCAGATTCTTTCATAGTGCCTCCTTTTAAGACCCCTGTAGAATCGCTTGTTGAAATCACAGCGCTTATTGGAATAATGTTGTTATATGGAGTTGTGATTTTTGTAAATTTAATCATCAATTGAGCGTTTCTGTCCCCAAAGCCTGCTTTTTTTGCTTGCAAAATGTAGCCCGAAACCACGCTTCCTGCTGCCGCAATTAAAGTATTATTATATCTAAGGTCTTGAGTTAAGATTGCGTCTACCCCTTGGCCTACTACAGCACTTTGCGAGTTAATCCCTTGCGAAAGCAAGACTTTTGTTGTAATTCCAGCAGGAACAAACAAAACATACCCAGAAAGATTTTGGCTTTTTGAGCTATCAAAAGCATTATAGTCAAGCGCATAAGAGCACCCGCCCAAAAGAAGTGAAAACATCATAAAGAATGTAAAAAATTTTTTATTCATACAACTCCCCTATCTTGTTTACAAAAGTATTTTAGCACACGAAATTTAAAATGCATAATTTCTTATTAAAACTTAATAAGAAATGTAATAGTCTTCTTCTAATTCAACAAATAAAGCGTCTTTTAAAGACACTTCGACATGGTCTCCGTGCTCGTATTCTCCGCTTGGGACATATTGCAAAGTTCCGCCCCAATATGCGCCATAAACCCTTCTTGGGTGCACTGTTGTGTTGTATGAAGCTGGGTTTGTTAAGTTTCCTCCTAAGGTGTCTGAGCCTCCCTTAAAGAGGATTTTTCCTTGAACATTTTTTCTTCTGCCATCTTTTGTGATTATTGATGTGATGTTTATTTTCATTGCGGCATTTACGCCCACAACAGGCATTTTCAGCATGCTAACATAGCCATAAAAAATATCGCCCTTTGAAATAGCTTTTGTTTCTAATATCCAAAAATCTTGAGGCACTATAAAATAGACCTTAGAGCCTTCTTCAAGGTTTTTTGTGGAAAGAGGAATTTTAGGATAAACTTTGATTAATGTTCCTTTTTTTAAGTGCGGTTCCCAAGAGTTTTCCCCCTGGGCCGCAAAAATAGTTAACATTGTTAAGAAAAATATTATTATACTAAGGAATAATTTTCTCATAATAGCTTAATCTTAATGTATTTTTTAAATTTTTCAACAATTACATATATGAATTTTTAGCCTTTTTCTTGAAAAAAAATTATAATGACATTATGGAGAAATTTTCTAAAAAATTAAACCTCGACAATCTAAAAGTTCTTTTTGTAGCTTTAATTATAGCTGCAATCGTGGCTTTAGCGTTTCTTTTTAAAGCTTTTTTGAGTGTTGGTTTTTTGGAAAAAACTTTGAGCGAATTTTTGAATTTAGATGTTAAATTTAATAACGCCAAAATTGTTCTCTGTCCTAATTTTGACCTTAATTTCAAGGCTGATGAATTAATTATAAAAAATAATTCAAAAACAAAAAAATATGCAAAAGTCGAAAAAATTGAAGCAAAAATAAAGCCTTTAGGCTTTTTAGTAAAAAAAGCAAACATTAAAAAATTCTCTTCTTCTGATGTGGAATTTTATCTTGATAGAGATAAATCGGGTAAAATCAGCCTTTTTGAAGATATTAATAAGAAAAATTTGAAATTTTTATATGAACACCCGTTCACTTTGACAAAATTGGACGCAAAAGTAGATAAAATAAGCGTTTTTTATAAAGACGATTACTTGTTAAATGACGAAATTAAGCTTTTTGCAAGCGAATTTAGTTCAAACATTTCAAAAAAGAAAAAAACTTTCTCTTTTTTGACTTCAGGCTTTGTCGAATTTAAAAAAAGCTCTTTAAAATCTAACTTCAAAATTAATATAAATTCAAAATATCCTTTCTCAAAGATAAAAAACGAAGATTTAAAAACAGATATAAATATTGAAAACGTCAACCTTCTTTTGTTCAATGATTTAGCCAAAAAGTATATCTCAAAAGACATAAAGATGTTTTTGGGAAAATCTAATTTATACATAAAAACAGATGAAAAGGATTTTTCTCAAAAGTTTTTTGCTTCGATTAAAAACCAAAAAATCATTTTAAAAAATGGAAAAACAATTACTCCATATAAAAAAGATATTGTCTTAAAAGCTCTTTTTGCCTTGGAAAATGAAAAGCTTTCTATTAAAAATGCGGCTTTAAATTCCGACCTTTTAAATGTTTTTCTTGAAGGCGAAATTGATAAAATAATTTCAAAAAAACCAAAAATTGATTTAAAAATCAAAATCCAAAATACGCAGTTAAACAATTTCTTATATTATATCCCAGATAACGCGATTTTCTACCGCCCACAAGGAATTCCGAAGCTAAAAGAAAGCAATTTTTATGGGCTTTTAGATGGTGATATAAGTTTAAAATTGTTCCCATTGGATATAGAAGGGAATTTGAAAGCAACAGACGTTCATATTCCAAATATTAAAAAAGCTTATAGGCAAAATGACGTAAATGCTTATTTTATGAAAGATAAAATGAGAATTTATACAAGAGTCTATACTCCTGATAATGAATATGTAATAGTGGACGGTGTCTCAAACCTTGATGATTCTTTGTCTGGAAAATATAGTGTGCAATCTACTAAAAAAATCGATTTGGATTTTGCGCAAAAATATCTTGTCCCAATTCAACAAATTATAGGTTTTAATATTGGCCCTGTTCCAATTATGAAAATCAAAGGCTATGGAAATATCGATATAAAGACTCAAGGGACCTTATTTGATGCACAAATTTTTGGAAATTTTAATGCTTATCAAGCTCAAGCGACTTTAGACGGGTTAAACGCAAAGCTTAATGACGGCGTGTGCGAGCTTGTTTTTGACAATCGAAATTTGATTTTTAAAAAAGTCGAAGGAAAATTGCAAGATGGAAAGTTTTCTTTGTCTGGAATTGGAAACACAAAAGGAGAAGTAGAATTAAGCGCGAAGCTCGATAATGCTTTAGTATCAACTGTTTTAGAGATTTTTGAAAAAAGCGCTATTAGCGAAAGATATAATTTCTTGACTAAAAAAATAGCTGCAACTTCTGGCAAAATGACAGCAAAAATCAATCTCAAAGGAACAATTAAAAATTATGAAGATGAAAAATTCTTAAACGACCTTGATTTATCTGGGCTTTTGGAATTTAAAAATGACAAAATTTTCTTAAAAAATAAAGCTAAAATTAACTCTCTGCTTGGCTTTTTGGAATTTGGAAAAGCGCAAAAAGGCTCTTTTAATTTTAAACTAGGCAATTCGAAGGTCGATTTTTCCCTAAATTCAAAAGATAGCCTAGAAAAAATTTCAAAAAACAAAACTGTTGAATTTAATTCAAAAATGCGCTCAAATAAGCTTTCTTTAAAAGATGTCGTTTCAAATGTACTGCCTAATCTTTTAAATTCTTCTTTAATTCCAAACTTGAATTTTGAAATGAACATTTCTTCTTCTGGACTTTTGGATTTATCGAATTTTAACATTAAAAATCTTAAAAATGAAGGCTATATTAAAGGTTTAAATGACGGAGCAAGTCCAACAAGTTCTCTTTTTTATTTTAAAAATGGCTTAATTAGGCTAAAAGGCCAAAAAGCGTTTTTTGAAAATTTTGATTTAATTTTAAATAAAGGCGAATTGAAGGCTTTTGGGAATTTTGAATTGCCGAATGATTTGTTGAATTCTATTCCAAAAGCAAATGCTAAAATGGTTTTTAAAAATGTCGATTTAGATATTATAAAACTTTTAATTCCAAACATAAAATTTGAACAAGCTCTTTTAAAATCGGGCGAATTAGTCTTGAAAAATGATAGCGCAAAATTAAGCAACATTAACGTTTTATATGACTCTATGCCTTTATATTTAAATATGGATATAAAAAACATTTTTTCTAAAAAATATATCCAAGGTGATTTTTCCACGATTTTGAGCGAAAACACGGCGGATACTATAATAAATCCATATTTAACATATCCAATAAAAATAAAAGAAGAAGTGCCCATCAAAGCAAGCATAAAAGGAAATAGCGACAATTATGCAGTCGATTTTTTGGCTAATATTCCAGTTGATTCTGATATTTCTTTCTATGGCGCAAACTTAGGCGACACTAACATCAGAAGAGAAATCTTAGGAAAAATAGAAGTTAAAGACGAAATTGCAAAAATCAACAATTTGAAATTGATTAAATATATTGCAAATCAAAACAACAAAATAAACCCAATTGAGACTTTAAGGATTAATGGCGCAATTAGGCAAAAAGGGCAAAATTTCTATTATGACAACTTAAAAATTGTAACAAATACTCCAATAAACGTGAGGATTTTAAATCTTTTATTCAAAAAATCTCTTTTGAAAAAGGGGAATTTAGAGTGTGATTTGAGCTTAAATGGCGATATCAAGCTTCCTTCTGTCTTAGGAAAAATTTTCTTTGAAGACCTCGATATCCCTCTTTACGACACTAAAATCAATAATATTAATTTTAATTTATCTAAAAAATATATTAAAGGGCTTGTTTTTGCAAACAATAAAAATAGCGATTTGAGCCTTGAATTGTTGGCTTTAAATAGTTTGAAAGCTCCTTTTGTTGTTGAAAACTTAAATATTAATTCTAATTTAATTGATGTTGTTTCTCTTTTGAATTCTTTAAGTGTTCAGGCTCCTAAAAATGACATTTCAAAAAAACAAGAAATTTTAATCAAACCGCAAGATGTCGTTATTAAAAACGGTTCTTTGGACATTAAAGAAGTGAAATATGAAAAAATCACGGCTAAAAATCTAAAAAGCGATTTTTATTTTAAAGATAATAATTTCTATTTTGAAAATTCTTCTCTAGATATCGCGCAAGGGCAGATAATGGCACATGGAAAATATGGCTTAAATAACACAAAACTAAAGCTTTTAGCTACAATGAATGATTGCAGCGCCGAGGTTTTAACAAAAGAGCTTTTCCACATGCCAGATCAATTCTTTGGAAAAATAAATGGTTCAATAGACCTTTCAGGAAGTGGTTTGAACACTCCCGATAACATCAAAAACATAAAAGCAAATGTTGATTTTTCTATAAAAAATGGAAAAATGCCAAAATTGGGGTCTTTAGAATATCTTCTAAGGGCAGGAAACATAATCAAAAGCGGCGTTTTGAGTCTTTCTATAAATAATTTAATTCAAATTTTGACTCCTTATAAAACAGGGGAATTTGAAAATATTTCTGGAAAATTGACGCTTTCAAAAGGAATAGTGGATAACCTTGAAATTTCAACTAAAGGTAAGAATATGAGTTTGTTCTTAGAAGGCGACTACGACATTTTAAGGACATTTGCCGATATTCAAATTTATGGAAAATTGTCCCAAAACGTTTCAAATGCGATGGGTGCTATCGGAAATGCTTCTATCAAGCAGTTTTTAGATTCTGTTGTGCCTTATAAAAACAAAAAAGAAAAAGACGAAAAACTTCAAGAAAAATTAAATAAAATTCCATCTGTGGAAAACGAAACTCCTCAAAGCCTCGAATTCGAGCGCTTCTTCAGCGCAAAAGTCCAAGGCGACATAAATAAAGATAACTACATTAAAAGCTTTAAATGGGAATAAATAAAAAATAAAATTATTTTTTCTTTTTATATCTTCTTCCAAACACTTCGTGCACGTTTTCGATAGCCAAAAACGCATCTTCGTCTACTGTCGTCACGATTTCTTTTAATTTATAAAGTTCTATTCTTGGAACAACGCAATATACCATAGTCTTTTTTGCGTTTGAATATCCGCCTTGAGCTTCAATATAGGTCACAGTTTTATTCATGTTTTTTATGATTGCTTGGCCTAGTTCATAGCCTTTATCCGTCACTATTCTGATTGATTTTTCTTCAGACAAACCTTGAATAATGACATCAATCACGCGAGAAGCAATGATATAAGTCAAAGTTGAATACATCGCTTGTTCCCAGCCGTACAAAAACCCTGCCGCCATATAAATAAAGATATTTATAAACATTATGATTTCGCCGACCGAAAAAGGATATTTTTTAGAAACTTTTATGGCTAAAATTTCTGTTCCGTCCATGCAAGCATTGTTTTTTAAAACAAGCCCGACTCCGACCCCTAAAATCGCCCCTCCGAACAAAGAAGCTAAAAGAAGGTCTTTTGTGACTATTGGGAAATTATTTGAAACAATATTTACAAAAAACGCTAATGCCATAACGCTATAAAGAGCAGATACCACAAACCTTTTTCCAAATTCATTTAGCGCTAAAAATACAAATGGAATATTTAAAACAACAAGGAAAATCCCAAGGTTCAATTTTGAAATATAGCTTGCCATGATAGAAAGCCCCACAACGCCGCCATCAATCATTTGGTTTGGAATTAAGAAGCACTCTAGCGCAAAAGCTGCTAAAAAGGCGCCAATCGTCATAAAAATTAGTTTAAAAATTATTTGTTTCATAATTTTATGATAAAATAAAGCCATGAAAAAGTATATAGTTTTTATAGTGGTTTTTATATGTTCGTTTTTTCTTTTTTCAGGCTGTAAGAAGGATAATACGCCAAAAGACGACCTTCAAGCTATAAAAGAAAAAGGCTATATAAACGTTGGAGTAAAAAACGACTCTATTCCTTTTGGATATTTGAAAGATGGAAAGCTCACGGGGCTCGATATTGATATTGCGCAAGAAATTGCAAAAAATATTTTTGAAAATTACTCGCCTTCTTGTGTGAATTTTATTGTGGTGACTCCTCAAAACCGCATTCAAAAGCTAAATTCAAAAGAAGTCGACATTTTAGTTGCTACGATGAGCATAAACGAAAAAAGAAAGCTGGTCGTCGATTTTTCTGCTCCATATTTTGTGGCAAGCCAAAAAATCATGGTTCGAAAAGGCTCAAAAATAACTCACATAAACCATTTTAATTCTAAAGGAAAATTTGCGGTTGTCTTAGGAACGACAGGAGAAAAAATTTCCCATTTAATCGCCCCAAATGCAAACGTCGTGGGCGCAAAGAACTATAGCCAAGCTTTGAAATATTTAAAAAATTACGAAGTAGATGCGATTTTGGGGGACGATTGCATTTTAAAAGGCTTAAATCGAGATAATGAATTTAAAATAGTAAATCGCGCATATAGCAGAGAATTTTATGCTGTTGCGATTAGAAAATCTTCCAATTCTAAAGAATTGTTAAATTTGATAAATTCAACAATAGCGCAGGTTTTGGACTCAAAAAAGATAAATATTATTAAGTCTAAGTATAGAATTTAACAAAAATTGCTTTTTTGTTTAAAATAGTATTATAGACTTTAGGTATTTTATGGATAGAGAGAAGATAAGCAAAAAACTAATATTTTGGTATTCGATTTTATGGGTGCTTTTGTTTGTGGCGCTTTGGGAAGCTTATGTGATATTTTTCCCAGACACAACAAGCACAAAGTCAAAGTGGATTGGGCTTTTTGCGGGCGCAATATTTTTGCTTTTGTCTTTTGCAAAAAACCTGGAACTTTCATATTTTAACTATGGAAATAAATTAATCTCTTCTATAAGTTCTTATTTTAAAAAGGGTCTAAATGTTTTTTATAAATCAAGCGTAAAATATATTCTTTTTTGCGCATTTGTAGTTGGAATTATTTTATATAACTATTTAAAATATAAATTCATAATTTGCTATGCAACCGGCGTTTTTTGCGCTTTGTTTTTGATTTTCGGGCTAAATTCTTTGTGCTCTGAAGCAAATGCGAAAATAACTTATGCGATAAATAACAATTCAAAAAGCATTTTTCGCCTGCTTTTTTCTTCGGGAGTTTTAGTGGGTGGCTTTTCAATCGGGCTTTCGATCAGCCTTATTGTGATTTTGTTTCATATTTTTAAAGATTATCAAATCATAAATGGCTTTTGCTTGGGGCTTTGTGTTGTTGTATTTTTAAATACGACAATTTGTGCGATTTCAAAAAAAGCGGCGCTATGCGCAAACCATGCTTTCTTGGATACTGAGGATGAGCTCATAAAGCATGATAAAAGAAATCCGCTTTTGCTTGTTTTAGGGGTTTCAAATGCTAATTTTTCAATTAATTCTGTGGCGCTTGAGATGACAAATGCCTTCATTGCTATTATGGTGGCTTCTATGACGGCAGGCGGCTATTGCTATAATTTAATGGGTGCTTTTTTGCCTATTGTTGTTGCTGGAAGCGGAATTTTTTCTTGCGTTTTAGTGATTTTATTGAAAAAAATAAGATCTTCTCAAAACCCAACAAAGACGATGTTTTTGCAAAGCTTTATGTCTTGCGTTTTGATGGGGTTGATTTCTTCTTACGTAATTAAAACTTGGTTCCCTCAAGATTTAAAAATTTTATATCCAATTTTAATCGGCTCTTTTGGCGGTTTGATTTTGACATTTTTAAATTTTAGGCAAATTGAATATAGAAATAAATTAGCAAAAGCACTTTCAAACTCTGCTTCAAACGGGGTTTTCTCGCTCTTTTTCAAATTATTTTGCGAAAGCTCTAATGGCGCGTTTTTGCCTTGTTTGATTTTTGCTTTAATAATCATATCTTCTTTTTTAACAGGATATGGCGTGGACGCTCCGGCTTTTGGGATTTTTTCAATTACATTAAGCGTTTTAGCTTTTGTTTCTTGCGTCGGGGTGATTTTGTCTTTTAGCATTTTTGCTCTTGGTACAAATAGCGCAAACGCAATCAATGACACCTTTGAAGACGAATTAACAAAAAACCACAACATTAACCTTTTTTCTCAAAATGTGCATAATTTAATGGTTTTGGGAAAAAATTTCATAAATTCAATCACAATTTTAGGTGCAATTGGGATTTTAATCGGCTATACGATTTTAGTCGAAATTGACGAAGTAGATATTTTAAATCCTTATGTCCTAGGAGCTCTTTTGGTGGGCGTGAGTGTTCCTTTTGCTTTTTGTTCTTGGATAGTGAAAGCTGCAAACAAGAGCACTTTGAGACTTGTTTTTGAAGCGAAAAAACATTTTAAACATTTTCCTCAAATTTTGAGTTTTCAAATGCGCCCTGATTATGAAAATTTTGCAAAAATTCTTGCAAATTCTTCTTCGTTCCATAGCTTGACGATTTTTGCTCTTCTCGTTGTGCTTTTTTCCTTGATAGCTAAAAACCTTATGCAAGAAGCGCTTATGGGTTTTGTTTTGAGTGTTATTTTGTCCTCTTTGGGGTTGGTATTTTTATTGAACAATGGGCAAAATCTTATTTTTGCAGCTAAAAAATATTTTTCTTATGAATATGAAAATGCAAAATACACAAACGAATATGGCATGATTTCTCAAGGCGAAAAATTGCTTCGAATTTTAGGGGATTTGTTAATTCCATCTATCAATTCTCTTTTGATTTTCCTTTCGATTTTGGCTTTGGCCGTGGCGCCTATGTATTTAAATTGTAAATGTTAAGGCTCTAAAATGGCGATAAAAACTTTTAATTTTGAAATATTTTCTAATGGCTTTGATGATGTAATTGATATCACATCTAAAGTTTTGGATTATATAAAAAATGACCTAGAGTCTGTTGTTGTGCTTTTTTCGAACAGCGAAAATTGCGCAATAATTCAAAAAGAAAATACGGGTTTTTTGGAATTTTTAAATAGTTTTTTTGACGAAAAATTTTTAGAAAAAAATGAAAAAATAGAAAATTTTTTGAAATATAAAAACGAAATGAAGTCTTTAATTTGTTCGAAAAATGAAATTTTAAATTTAGAAAATCTGAAAAATAATAAAGAAAAAATATTTTTCTTGGATTTTTCTTCCTCTCGAGGGATTAAAAAAGTTTGTATTAAAATAATTAATTAAGAAGAGAAATATGGACAAAAATCAGCTAAAATTTTATACAGATTTATTAAAAGAAGACGAGATTTTGCTTTTAAAAAGTGACGATGCTTTTTTTCAAAATCATTACCTAGGCTCTCCCTTAAACGCGCTCACTAATTTTTCGGGTACTGCAGGAGAAGCAATAATAGAAAAATCAGGCAAAATTACGCTTTTTGTGGACACGAGATATCATCTTTTAGCTCCAAAGCAAGCTTTTAAAGAAGTCGAATTAGTTTTAATGCCTTTAGGGGAAGATTTTTTTGGAGCAATAGAAAAAAGATATAAGAAAAACACAGTTTTATTTGTTCCATCAGACATTTTATTAAACAAATATTTGAAATTTTCAAAGCATTTTGACCTTCGCACTTATAAATTAAAAGAAAAATATTTAAAAAATAAAGACTTTAAAAAAAGCGAAAAAGTTTTTTTAATCGATAAAAAAATAGATAAAAATTCTTTTAATTTTAAAATTGAAAAACTCAAAAAAAGCTACCCAGAAGCAAATAGAATGCTTGTTTTTGACCTTGATGAAATTTCTTATTTGACTAATTTAAGAAGCTTTCAGATGAAATATTCTTCGAATTTTCGCTCGATTTTGTATTTAGATTTTAAGACAAATGAAAACAAATTGTTTTTAGACAAAATTCCATCAAAGCTTGAAATCGAAAATTTGTCTTTTGAAAAATTGGAAGATTTTTTGCCTTTTATCTCTTCAAAAGACTATGAAATCTATTTAAACCCTAAAAAAATCACTCTTGATAATTTTTTAGCTATAAAAAAACCAAAAGAAATTTTAGACGACAAATTGGCGCTTTTTGCTTCCGTGAAATCAATCAGTATAATTGAACATTTGAAAGAAGCTTCTTTTAAGCTCGATCTTGCTATTTATAATTTTAAAAATAAATTAAAAGCAGGGTTATCTGAATTTGATCTTGTTAAAATGTTTGAGCAAGAGATGGTGCAAATGGGTGCTAAGTGTCCTTCTTTCAAGACTTTGCTTGCGATAGACGAAAATAGCGCCTCTATTCATTATAGCGAATATTCAAAGCAAAAAGTGCTTTCAGGCGAAAATATTCTTCTTTTGGATTGCGGCTCATACTTAGATGGCGGCTTTTCGACTGACATCACAAGGACTTTTTATTTTGGATATTATCCAAAAGATATCCATAAAAAAGTCTATACATATACTCTAAAAGCTTTTATAGATTGCTTTTTGGAAAATCAAACAAACGCAAGAAAGCTGGATTTATTGGCAAGAAAAATTCTATCCCCTATGGAAAATTTGGGTTTTTATTTTTCCCATGGTCTAGGGCATGGCATAGGAACATCAGTCCACCAAGCGCCCCCTACTTTAAATATGTATTCAACAGATATTATAAAGCCTTATCAAACGCATTCAATCGAGCCTGGGCTTTATGGAAAAGATGAAAAAGAAGGGATAGAATTTGGCGTAAGGATTGAAAATTGCGTATATTATGACATAAACTATTCAAGAAATTCTTTGTCAAATTTTCCTTTTGAGGAGATTTTAATAGATTATAGTTTGCTAAACACAAATGAAATCGAATTTGTGAAAAATTGGCAAAAAAATTGGCAAGCTAAATTAGAAGAATATTTAAAAGAAAAGAATTAATAAATAAATGACTGAAAAAATTGAAATCACAAGCACTCAAAATAACCTTGTAAAATATTGCGTGAAACTTTTAAATCCTCATTTTAGAAAGCAAGAGAAAGTTATTCTGCTTGATGGAATAAAGACTATAACTGGGCTTTTAGATAGCGGGGTCGAGTTTGAATATTTGTTTTCGGAAGAAAAAAACTTGCCAAAAAATTTAAAAAATATTAAAACTTTAATCTTAACAGACGAAAAAGTTTTGTCTAAAATTTCTTCTACAAAATCTTATTCAAAATATATTGGAATAATTAAAGAGCCAAGGGTTGAAAAGAATATTTTTAAAACCATGGAAAAAATCGCTTTGGTGGAAAACATAAAAGACGCAGGAAACCTAGGCACAATAATAAGAAGCGCTGCTGCTTTTTCAATTGACGGCATTATTTTATTTGGAGATTGCGTAGATTTATATAATCCAAAGGCGATAAGAGCTTCTGCACAGAACATGTTTAAAATCCCAATTTTAAGAACTTCGGATTTTGAATTTATAAAAGAATTGAAAAAAAACCATAAGATGATTTCGACTGTGGTAGATTCTTCTTTAGATTTATTCGATTTAAAAATTGAAGAGAATTTTTTGGGCAATTTTATTGTTGCCTTGGGGTCAGAAGCTTCCGGCTTAAGCCAAGAAATGGCTCAAATATCAGATATATTAGCTACAATCAAGATGGATAATGACGTCGAATCTTTAAATCTTGCGATTTGCGCTTCGATTGTTTTTTCAAGAGTGAAATCAATCCGAAGATTAAGAAAATTGTAGTAAATATTAATTGCAAAAACCAATAAGTCATGATAGTATTATTAAGTAACCTAGGAGAGGCCAAGATGCGTATACATCGTTGTATGTCTAACAAACCAAATACATTTAAATATAACGGCAAAATGCAAAGTAACGCTTCAAGTTTGAGGTCCAACAGGGTTGCAGCTAAGCATAAATATACAGGTGTCGCAAGCGCAGATTTAGCTTATGCGAGCATGTTCGATAATGAAATTGCAAAAGATTTAAAATTAATGGGTTTAATTTAGTTTAAGCCTATTTTTTGTTTTATTTGAGTATTTTAAAGTAAGGACTTTTAATAATGGTTGATAAAAATTTAGCGTCAGTTGGGATTTTTGGCGGAAGCGGTTTCTATAAGTTTTTAGATGATATCAAAGAATTTACTATAGATACTCCCTATGGCAAGACTTCAGATGCTTTAATGCTTGGAACCATTGGAAATAAAAAAGTAGCTTTCATGCCTCGCCACGGCAGACACCACACAATTGCTCCGCATAAAGTAAATTATAGAGCAAACGTTTGGGCTATGAAAGAAATTGGCTGTAAATCTGTGATTTCTCCATGTGCTGCAGGTTCACTACAAAAACACGTTAAGCCTGGGGATATCGTTTTTTGCGACCAATATGTAAACTGGACAAATGGCCGTTTGGACACATATTTTGACCAAGAAGAAATTCAACACGTTTCTGCAGCAGAACCATACAGCGAAGAATTAAGAGCTTTAGCCATCAAATGCGGCGAAGAATTGGGCTTTTCAATCCATAAAACTGGTACGGTTGTCGTAATTCAAGGGCCAAGATTTTCAACAAAATCGGAAAGCAAATTTTTCACAAACCAAGGTTGGGAAGTAATCAACATGACTCAATATCCAGAAGCTCATTTGGTTAAAGAACTTGGCATGAAATCTTTAAATATCTCTTTAATCACAGACTATGACGCAGGTCTTGTCGGCGATTGCGAACCTGTTTCACATGAAGCAGTTATGAAAGTTTTTGAAGAAAATATTTCAAAATTGCAAAAATTATTGTTCTCAATAGTTGAAAAAATGGACGAGGAATAAGATGGGTATTTCTATTGCGGTAGCTAGAGTTTTCGATTTAATATTTCTTTTGCTTGTGATTTCGATTCTTTTGACTTGGATTCCGAACATCAATTGGAACAATGAACCTTTTCGCTCTTTAAGAAGCTTTAGTGAAATTTTCCTAGCTCCTTTCAGAAAATTTATTCCACCTTTAGGCATGATTGATATCTCTCCAATAATCGCGTTTTTCTGCCTTGGAATTTTAAGAAACATCTTATTATCCTTGCTTGTGGCTTTGGGGTTATAGTTCAATTTTAAAAATAAAACTACCTTCTTTTCCGATTTAAATTTTCAAATCTGAAATTATAATTTCAGTATGAATAATGTAAATCTATTTTTAAATGCGCTAAATCAAGGCGAAAAATTAAAGAAAAACCATGCTCTTGATGAATTTTTGACAGAATGTGGGCAAAAAAGGTGGTTTTCTGGCGTTGTTCCAAATGACGTCTTATCTAAACCTTTAAAATTTGCAGTTGAATTGCTTGTGACAATAAGCGAGGACAATGTTTTTTATGAATATTTTCCGGACAAAATCGAAACCCCAAACTATGGCGACAGATGGGGTAGAATCGCAAATTATATTGAAATAAATAATAGAGCAATTGCCCAAATGGAAGGTAATGTTTGTAAAAACGGGATTTTATCATCTATGAAAATTCTCCCTTTTATTCCCCCCTCTCCTAAAAGCTTCGCTAATTGCGTAATTTTGTCTCAAATTTTCCCTAATATTTATGGTGATGGGCTCAATAAAGCCCCAAACGAAGAAAATTCGATTTATGGGATAAAGTTGAATGCGAGATATAGTAAAAATATAATTGATTTTCATATAGCAGATAAGATTGCTCCGGAAAACCAATTCAGAGCTTTTTGTGATTTGGCGCATTTCCATGGGCTCAAGACGGGCTTTAGGACGGTGATTTCTGCTGACCAAATAAAAATTGCACAAGAAAACGAAAACGATATTATTTTTGATTGGAATAACCAATTGCATCAAGATTTATTTATAAAAGCGCATGTGGATTTAATAAATCTTGGATTTGAGGCGATTTTTATAGATTCCGCAAAGCATATTGGAAACTTTGACATGCAAAATTATACAGGCGTCGGTGCGCTTCCAAATTATAAACAAATGCAATATATTATTTGGCAAATAAGAAAACAAACAGGTAAAACCACTTTGAGCTTCGTGGGCGAAAAAAGCACAGGTGACTTTGAAAGATATCGGAACCTAGGACTCACGACGGGGACGGGGTTTATCGAACCGAATGACATAAATAGCGTAAAAGATTTTTCAAAAAAATATAAATATTTAAGAGACTACGCCCCTGGGGTCGAAATTTCAAACGACAACGACGAAGGAGGCAGAACCTATGAAGAAAGGCTAAATAGGATAAATTCTTCTTTATTTGGTTATGAATTTCCGAGCGACAAACTGGCAAGCTTTATGCAGATGGAAGATTTGTTTCCTTTAAGATATGACACAAATACTCATCATCTTATGATGACAAACCCGAGCTATTCTATAGATGGAACAAAAGAAAGCCACTATATCAACCTTTTTGCCCATGACGACGGCAGAAGGTATAATAAAAAAGTGGGCGAGTTATTTTGTTATGCTATGAATTTATAGCCAGCAATTAAAATTTGACTTTTTATGTACAATTGTACATAATATTATTATGACAACAAAAAATCTTGAAGAAAAATTATCCAAAAAGCAAGAAGACTTTTTTGAACAATTAAAAGAGCTTTATCAAAGCAGGGCTCTTCCAAGCCTAGAAAGACTTAGAGCCCAATTTAAATATAAATCTCGAAATTCGATAAAACAATATTTAAATGTTTTAGAAGAAAATGGTTTTTTAAAAAAGCTTGATGGAAATTATTATATAAATTCTTCTTTTGGCGCCCCTTTGGCTTCAAGCTTTGTTCGAGCAGGCTTTGCTGGGGTCATGGAAGATAAAATAGAAAAAAGAATTTCTATGGACGAAATTTTAAACATTAACGCTCCTTCGACTTTCGTTTTTAAAGTTTCTGGAGATTCTATGCAAGACATAGGGATTTTAGACGGCGATTTTGTCGTGATAAAAAAGCAGCAAAGCGCAAATATAGGGGATGTTGTCCTTGCTGTGATTGATAATGAATTTACTTTAAAAACTTATAAAAAAGATAAATTAGGTTATTATCTAAAGCCTGAGAATTCTGATTATCCCCTTTTGCGCCCAAAGTTTTCTTTGAGCATTTTTGGAGTGGCCCTTGGTGTCGTGAGAAAGTTTTAAATGGAAAAGAAAAAAGAAAAAAGAGTGATTGCCCTTGTGGATTGCGACAATTTTTTTGTTTCTTGCGAAAGGTTGAGAAAGCCAGAACTTATTGGTGTTCCTGTTTGTGTTTTATCTAACAATGACGGGTGCGTTGTTTCTCGCTCAAATGAAGCTAAAAAAATGGGGATTGCGATGGGTGCACCTTATTTTATGATTAAACATCAATTCAAAAAAGTTAAGTTTTTGTCTGGGGATTTATCATATTATTGCGAAATTTCTTCAAAAGTCATGCAAAAGCTTTATGATTTCACTCCGGATGTCGAAATTTATTCAATAGACGAAGCTTTTTTGGATTTGACAGGTTTAAGAAAGACCTTTAATTGCTCTTATCAAGAAATCGTAAAAAAAATATCAAGAGAAATCAAAGAAGAAATAGGAGTTGATGTCTCTATTGGGCTTTCTTATTCAAAAGTGTTGTCGAAATTGGCAAGCGACAAATCAAAAGAATTACAAAAATTGGGAAACAAAGAAAAAACTTATGTCATAGGTTTTAGAGAAATCAAAAAAGAATTGAAAGAAACGCTTATTGGTGATATTTGGGGTGTCGGGAAAAATACGGGCGCTTTTTTAAAGAAATATTTAATTCAAACGGCTTTTGAATTTGTTTCTCAAGAAGATGTTTGGATAAAGAAAAACTTAGGGAAAATTGGACTCGATTTAAAACAAGAGCTCTTAGGGTATTCGATAAATAAAGTAAATAGTTTAAAAACAAAGCCGAAGTCCGTCTCGAGGAGTGAAAGCTTTAAGGAGTTTCAAAAAGATTTTAGTTTTATTGCAAAAGAATTAAATGGGCATATCCATAAAGTTTGTAAAAAATTAAGAAAAGACGAACAAATGACAAGTTGCATTTGCGTTTTTCTAAGGACAAAAGACTTTATGGTCTATAGCGCAAAAATAAATCTTATTGCTCCAACGAATGCAGAGTTTGAGCTTGTGGAACATGCGAAAAGGATTTTAGAAAGCTTGTTTCAAAAAGGAATATTATATCGCTCTGTTGGGTTTTATGCACTAAAGCTGACGGATAGCAAAAACAAACAAATTTCTTTATTTAACCAAGAAAAAGCTCAAAAAATGGAAAACTTGGCTCTCGCTTGGGATAAATTGGAAGACAAATTTGGAAAAGGCATTGTAAAAATTGGTTAATAATTTATAAAAACAATGAAGCCCAGAAAAGAAAATCTTATCTGAGCTTCAAAATTTGTTTTGATAATTTGCAAATTATTTAGTTCACTGTTGGCGCTACATTTAAGCAAATGATTTTTTTCATTAATTTTTTGAAAAATGTCATTGAAGGAGCTTCAACTATTTTTGCCAATGCTTGTAATTCTTTTTCATATTGCAAGCTTACAGGGTTGTATTCACATAATTCTAAATCGTTTTCGTATTCCATTTTCTTGTCAATCCTTTTATTTTTCTTTTACCTTACATTAATATTTACGGATTAACCGGACAAAAACTTTAGAATTAAACTTCAAACTTTACAAATGTTTACAAACTATCTTATGTTCCTTGAGACCAAGAGTGTAAGTAGTTTTCTTGTTCAGGAGTTAAGGTGTCGATTTCAATTCCCATTGATTTTAATTTTAAGCTCGCAATGTTTTCATCGACGCTTCTTGGAAGAGTGTATAATTTGTTTTCCAATTTACCTTGGTTTTTCACGATAAATTCCATACCCAAAGCTTGGTTTGCAAAGCTCATGTCCATAACGCTTGCTGGGTGGCCTTCTGCGCAAACTAGGTTAACAAGCCTTCCTTGGGCCAAGACATAGATTGATTTTCCGTTGTCTAATACCCATTCGTCTAAGCCGGAGCGAATGCTTTTGCATTCAACAACATGTTTTCTTAAACCTTTTACGTCGATTTCAACGTCGAAGTGCCCTGCGTTTGCAACAAATGCGCCTGATTTCATGTTTAACATATTTTGCGCAGAAACTACGTTGATGTCACCTGTGATAGAAAGGAAAATATCCCCTATTTTAGAAGCTTCAGCGATAGGCATTACTC